>CAZFYJ010000269.1:0-2542 GCA_964523215.1 uncultured Sphingomonadaceae bacterium
GCAGCGATACGATCGCCCGGCTCAATCAGATCATGGTGATCAACCGCCGCCGCAAGGGCGAGGATGTGAGCCAGATGCGCACGGTCGACTGGGTGATTTGACGGCCGCTCAAGCCTTTTCGCCTTTGATGGAATCAAAAGCTGGCACCAGCCTGTTGTTTTAACGCGATGACTGAACCATCAGCTGTTCCACTTGATGGAACGTCGCTCTGCGGTCAATCCGGCGGATTGGGCGATACCCATTGGGGCTTGTTCGCCGGCACTTTATACCGGCGGGGAACAAAGGAACGCTTCAGCGATTTTTCCGTAAACATCGCTGGGTCCGGCACCGAGCGATCGACCTGCACTGCCCAGTTTGTGAGGGCGCGGCCACCAAAATAAGGCTTGTAACTGATCGCCAGCAAAATGCCGTCTTGCGCCACATGATATGTCCGCACCATATCCTGCGTGAACAGCGCAACGCCGTCGCTGCGCCCAAAGGGCGTCTCGATCGCGGGCACCCGCACGGCCCTCAGCACGGCCTCGTTCGCATCGATGCCGCAGGCAGATTTGGCGACCTTTTCGCCGCTTTGGGTTTTCTTGGTCTCGATGTAGAATATGGTGCCCGTCATGGTCCTGCAATTCGCGATAATACGCGCCGCTGGCGTTTCGACACGGTGCAGATCGCCCGAATGAAACTCCGCACTCCACTCACCCATCTGGTCGCCTCTGGCAGGTGAAAACTCATTCCACATGTAAAGCGCATAATTGGCCTTTGTCGTGCGCGTTCGCTCAATCACAGACCGAAGATCGGCCGGAATTTCATAACGGGCAGCCTGTTCGCCAAAGGCCATCAGCACGAACGATGCAGCAATCAGGGCGTGCCCTTGAAACATCCCCTCAATAGACCCGCTTCTTCGGCTGGATATAGGCGATTTCGTCGCTGATCGTATATTCGTGCACCGGGCGGTAATCGATCCGCGTCTTGCCGGTGCCGCGATCATTGCCTGGCCCGCCCCAGCCGTCAAACCAGCTGATCGTGTGCTTCATCCAGTTTTTGTCGTCGCGATCGGGAAAATCCTCATGCATGTGCGCGCCGCGGCTTTCCTTGCGATTGGCCGCACTTTCCATCGTGCACACGGCCTGGCTCAGCAGATTGTCCAGCTCCAGCGTTTCGATCAGATCGGTGTTCCACACCAGGCTGCGATCGGCAATGCCGACATCGCCCATCCGCGCATAGACCCTGGCCATCGCCTCCTGCCCCTCGGCCAGCAGCGCGGTATCGCGAAAGACGGCGCAATGTTTCTGCATGGTGCGCTGCATCTCCAGCCGGATTTGCGCGGTGGGCGATGCGCCATTGGCATGGCGGAAATGATCAAGCCGGGCGAGCGCCAGATCGGCCGCATCCTTGGGCAGCGGCCGCTGCGCTGCATTGGGCTTCAGCTTTTCAGCCAGCCGCTTGCCCGCCGCGCGGCCAAAGACGACGAGATCGATGAGCGAATTGGAGCCGAGCCGGTTTGCGCCGTGCACGCTGACGCACGCCGCCTCGCCGACGGCAAACAGGCCGGGCACCACATGCTCCGGATCGCCCTTGTGCAGGGTCACCACCTCGCCATGATAATTGGTCGGGATGCCGCCCATATTATAGTGGACCGTGGGCGTGACGGGCAGCGCGGCCCGCGTCAGATCCACCCCGGCGAAAATCTTGCCCGTTTCGGTGATGCCGGGCAGGCGTTCTGCCAGCACCTTCGGATCGATGTGATCGAGATGGAGATAGATGTGATCCTTGTGCGGGCCGACGCCGCGCCCTTCGCGGATTTCCATTGCCATGCAGCGCGAAACGACATCGCGGCTCGCCAGATCCTTGGCCGATGGGGCATAGCGTTCCATGAAACGCTCGCCTTCGCTGTTGGTCAGATAGCCGCCTTCGCCGCGCGCGCCTTCGGTAATCAGGACGCCCGCGCCGTAAATGCCGGTCGGGTGAAATTGCACAAATTCCATATCCTGCAGCGGCAGGCCGGCACGCAGCACCATCGCGCCGCCATCTCCGGTGCAGCTGTGCGCCGATGTGGCGCTGAAATAGCAGCGGCCATAGCCCCCCGTCGCCAGCACCACGGCCTGCGCGCGAAAGCGGTGAAGGCTGCCATCGGCAAGGCAAATGGCGATCACACCGCGGCATTCGGGGCCGGATGGGCCATCTTCCATGATCAGATCGATCGCGAAATATTCGATGTAGAAATCGGCATCATATTTCAGGCTCTGCTGGTAAAGCGCGTGCAGCATGGCATGGCCAGTGCGATCGGCGGCCGCGGCGGTGCGCTGCACCGGCGGCCCTTCGCCCATATTCTGCATGTGCCCGCCAAAGGGCCGCTGATAGATGGTGCCATCCGGGTTGCGCGAAAAGGGAACACCGGCATGCTCCAGTTCGTACACTGCGGCCGGGGCCTCGCGCACCATATATTCGATCGCATCCTGATCGCCCAGCCAGTCGCTGCCCTTCACCGTGTCATACATGTGCCAGGTCCAGTGATCGGGCGAATTGTTGCCAAGGCTCGCGGCAATGC
>CAZFYJ010000270.1:0-2520 GCA_964523215.1 uncultured Sphingomonadaceae bacterium
CCGAGAGCCACTCGGCCTGTCGGGAGGCCAGCTCGAACAACTGGATGGGATTCATGGGCGTTACTCCGTCTAGTACTGTTCGGAGCCTAGGCCTGCAATCTTGCGTGGGACTTGCCCGTCCCACGCCACATCAGTTGTTTTGGTAGATGTCGCCCGTGGATGTGACGATCACCCACTTGCCGTCACGCTGTTCAAGCGTCGCAACGCGACTGTTGTCCGGAAGGATCGAGCCAACGCGCACCAGATACATGCCAGCCTTGTCCTCGATCAGCGCCCGGCCATTGGCAACATGAAGGAGCCGGAAACCGCTTTTTCCCGGGAAGGGTTGCGACGTTACGGGCTCGAGCCCTTCCGGGCGCTCCTTGCCGAGGCTCGGAACTGTTGCGGTGATGATTTCGTCGACCTGCGGCGGCGCGGCCGGGCTTTCTCCACCTTCGTCGTCTTTATCGACGAGAGCGAGCGGAGAAACGCTAAAGACATTCTTGCCCGGACCTTCGGGAAGGTCGCGCGTGCGGCTCCAGTCTGCAACCCGGATGCCGAATTTTTCCTCGTTGAAGAAGACATACCACGGAAAGAGAGCCGCACCGCAGGCAAGCGCGATACCGGTCATCGCCAGCAACCGGTCGATGGTCGGCACACGCCGCTTCAGCTGGCTGTGCCTCAGCGGCGCCACTGGCTCGTCTGCGTCGAAGTCTGTCATGATCAACCCCTTTGCCTCATGCCTGCCTGGCCGCCGGCGCCCGCTTTCAGGGCGTTGGCCAGATCCGCATAGGCATCGCTCGCCGGCTTGTCGCTCGGCGTCTGTTTCAAGATTTCGTAGATGACCGGCACCTGCTTGATCGCCATGTCGAGATCGGGATCCGATCCATTTCGGTAACCGCCGATAAGGCGCAGGTCACGCGTCTCCTCGAAGCGGTGGATCAGAGCCTTCAGTCGCGAGACCAGCTTCTCCTGTTCAGACGTCCAAGCCTTGCGGGCCAGTCGCGAGATCGAGGTCAGCGGATTGATCGGCGGATAGCGCCCTTCGTCGGCAAGAGCTCGGTCGAGCACGATATGCCCGTCGAGAATCCCGCGGGTGGAGTCGGCGATCGGATCGTTGTGATTGTCGCCATCGACAAGGATCGAGATGATGGCGGTAATCGTTCCCGCCCCTTCGGCGCCGGGTCCAGCGCGTTCAAGCAGCCGCGGTAGTTCCGTGAAGACGGAAGCCGGATAGCCACGGGCAATTGGTGGCTCACCTGCCGCAGTCGCGACTTCGCGGATCGCATGGGCAAAACGCGTGACGCTGTCGACAATGAAAAGGACGTTCTCACCTTTGTCCCGGAAATGCTCGGCGATGGTGATTGCGGTCAGCGGTGCCATCTTGCGCAGCATCGGGCTTTCATCGCTGGTGGCGACGACGGCGATCGACTTCGCCATGTTGTCGCCCAGTGTGTCCTCGATGAACTCTCGAACTTCACGACCGCGCTCGCCGACGAGGGCGATCACCACCTTATCGAAGGCATCGGCGCGCGCGAGCATGGACAGCAGAGTCGACTTGCCCACGCCGGAACCGGCAAAGATACCTAGACGCTGACCGAGGCAGAGCGGCGAGAAGATGTCGATGGCGCGCACGCCGGTCTTGAAGCCCGTCTCAACGCGACGCCGGGTCATCGACGGCGGCGCGGTGGTAGAGATGGGGCGACGCTCGGATCCCGGGGCAAGCGGCGGACCGTTGTCGATCGGGTCACCGAGGGCGTTGATCGTGCGGCCGCACCAGCTGTCATCTGGCGCAATGCGGAAAGCTCCCTTTCGGATTACCACGTCGTGAATGCCGATCGGTTCGCCCGGCTCGATCGGGCAAACGTAGCAAACGTCGGGTTCAACCCGGATGACTTCCCCCAGGTGCACGCCGGTGGCCGAACGGTGGGCGACGAATTCGCCGAGCCGGACATGGCGCGACAAACCGGTGACTGTGTAGTGCCCTGCTGCGATGGTGCGCACGTGGCCGCCCTGGGTCACGGCAAACTCAGGCTTTGCATAGCGTTCCGCGAGCGAGGCCAACTGACCAAGCTTCGGAGATAGAGGGAGATCGTCTGTCACCTGCAATGCCATCACCGTCCCATTTCAGAATCAGGAGCTGCCGCCGAGAACCTTGATCGCTTCGCCCATCGAATTCTCGCTTTCGCGGATCATGGCACTCACGCTTTCAAAGGCGCGGTTCACCTGGATCAGCTGCGTCATCTGACTGATGCCGTTGACGTTAGAGTTCTCGACATAACCCTGCATGACCGCGATTTCAGGATTGTCCACGACAGGCTGCGGATTGTCGACGGTGGTGACACCGCTGTTTTCGTAGCGAAGGAAGCCGTTGCGGACGTCGGCCGTGAACAGGCCGAGCGTGGCGACCTGCCGGCCGTCCTGCTGGATCTGGCCGTCGGCACCAACTTCCGGTGGGCCGCCTGCGCGATTGAGCTGAATCGGAGCGCCACCGGCATCCAGGACGGGATAACCTTTCACCGAAACCAGTTCGCCGGTGTC
>CAZFYJ010000271.1:0-2482 GCA_964523215.1 uncultured Sphingomonadaceae bacterium
GATGCTGATCCTCTCGGTCCCGCGCCGGCTGGGCGAAGGCAGCCGTTTGGTGCGTGATGGCCAGTGGAGCGGCTGGGCTCCTTCGGCGATGCTTGGCACGCGGATTGGCGGCAAGCGGCTGGGAATCGTGGGTATGGGCCGGATTGGCCAGGCCGTAGCCCACCGCGCGCGGGCCTTCGGAATGGACGTGGCCTATCACAACCGCACCCGCCTGCCCGCGAGCTTCGAGAATATGCTGGGGGCGAGTTATCAGCCTGATCTGGACCAGTTGATCACCGAAGCGGACATTCTGACGCTGCATTGTCCGGCCGGGCCGCAAACGCATCATTTGCTGAATACCGCGCGCTTGGCGGCGATGAAGCCCGGCGCTTTCGTAATCAACACCGCGCGCGGCGATCTGATTGATGAAGACGCGCTGATCGCGGCACTGGAAAGCGGCCACCTTGGCGGTGCCGGTTTGGATGTCTATGCCCGCGAACCGGCAGTCAATCCGCGGCTGATCGCGCTGCCCAATGTGATCACGTTACCCCACCTCGGCTCGGCCACCCGCGAAGGGCGCGAACATGCCGGGGAGAAAATCATCGCCAACATCCGCTTCTGGGCCGACGGCCATCGCCCGCCCGATCAGGTGCTGGAAGGCTGGGTATAATCCCGCCGCGACGCAACATCCGTGCGCCTTGCCGCTTGCCGACACTGCGATCGTTGCTTTAGAGCCGCGCGCAAGGAATCGCGCCATCAAGCGGCGCTGGGGGAGAACACGGGTATGCGCAGGTTCGCCGCATTGGCACTCACCGCAGGACTGGCTTTGCTGCCCGGCATGGCCTTCGCGCAGGACGGCGCGATCGATGCGGGCGATACCGGCGATACCGCCTGGATTCTCACCTCCTCCGCGCTGGTGCTGCTGATGACGCTGCCGGGGCTGACGCTGTTTTACGGCGGACTGGTCCGCGCGAAGAACTTCCTTTCGGTGCTGGTGCAAGTCGGCGCGGTAGCGGCGGCGGCATCGATGCTGTGGGTCGCGGTCGGCTACACCATCGCCTTCGGTCCGGTCGGGAACGGCTGGTTCGGCGGATTCGGCAACGCGATGCTCAATGGCCTCGGCAATGTCCGCGATGGCTATACCGTTCCCGAAAGCAGCTTTGCCCTGTTCCAGATGATGTTCGCCGCAATCACCCCGGCGCTGATGGTCGGGGCCTGGGTCGATCGCGCGCGGTTCGGTTGGGTCGTGGCGTTTTGCGCGCTGTGGGGTCTCGCGGTCTATGCCCCGGTCGCGCACTGGGTCTGGGGCGGCGGCTGGCTGAGCGCGCGCTATGGCACGATGGACTTTGCCGGCGGGATTGTAGTGCACACCACGGCGGGTGTTTCGGCGCTGATCGCCGCCACTTTGCTGGGCAAACGGCAAGGCTTCCCCAAAACGCTGATGCTGCCGCATAGCCCCCCGCTGACGATGGTCGGCGCGGGCCTGCTGTGGGTCGGCTGGTTCGGTTTCAACGGCGGCTCGGCGGTTGCCGCAAACGATGACGCAGCGATGGCGATCATCAACACCCACATGGGGGCCTGCGCGGCGGCGCTGGTCTGGATTCTGATCGAGCGGTTCACCGTGGGCAAGCCGACCTCGGTTGGCTTCGCGACCGGCGCGATTGCCGGGCTGGCAACGGTGACCCCGGCGGCCGGCTACATCTCCCCCGGCGGCGCGCTGCTGATGGGACTGGCGGCTGCGGCAGCCTGCTATCCGATGATCCAGATCGTGAAGAAGCGGCTGGGGATCGACGATTCGCTGGACGTTTTCGCGGTCCACGGTGTGGGCGGAATCATCGGTTCGCTGCTGCTCGCTGTGTTTATCTCCCCGCTGTTTGGCGGGTCAGGCTATGCTGACGGCAAGGACATGATCAGCCAGCTGGCCGCGCAGGCTGTGGGCGTGGGTGCTGTCGCGATCTGGTCAGCCATCGCGACGGGGGTGCTGGCGGTCGGCGTATCGCTGTTCTTCCCGATGCGCGTCGGCGAAGATGAAGAGCGCGAGGGGTTGGATATTACCAGCCACGGCGAGCGGGCGTGGGAGATGGATTGAAGCGCGCATGGCCTATCAGGGTTCAGGAGAGTTCATCTCGCTGGCTTTGCGGGCTGTCCGGCTGACTTTTGATTTCAGAGGACGATCAGCACGGACTGAAGTTTTCAGCTTCTACTTACTTACGATGGTGGTGGGGGTCGTCATCCAAATGGCGGTCGGCATTCTTTCGCCTGAAAGCGCCGCTTACGCCATTCGGACTGGGGCGAAAGCCACTCTTTGGCTGCCGATGTTTGCCCTGTTGGTGCGGCGAACCCACGATGTCGGCCGCTCGGGCTGGTGGATGACTCCTGCAATCCTGGTTGGGGTATACAACTTCGCAATGGCGCTACTAGCACGCGGTTGGGGAATTGCCGAACGAGTCGAGTTCGAGCAGACGACTTGGCTGATGGGCTATATCGCTCCGGTCGCCGTGGT
>CAZFYJ010000272.1:0-2478 GCA_964523215.1 uncultured Sphingomonadaceae bacterium
CAATGCGCTGCCCCTTGTCGCGCAGCACGAATGTACCAAAGCCCGAAAGTTTCACATTGCTGCCCGTGACAAGTGCATTGCTGATATGGTCAAGCACTGCTTCCACCATGGCGCCTGCCTCAGCGCGGGAAAGGCCAACCTTGCGCGTGATCGCTTCGGCCAGATCGGCGCGCGTCAATGTATCGTCTTGTGCCATGATCAACTCCCCAAAAAGCCGCAGCATCAAAATTTCGTTTTGCGCCCGAGATGCGCTGCCGATGTAACGAGCTTAGCCATATCATTGCAAAGTGCAACCGCAAGCCGCCGTGAACGCTGGAAAAAATGCGCCGCACCGCAGGGTGCGGGCGATGCGCGCGTGGAGCTAGTAGCGCACCAGGCTTGCGCCCCAGGTGAAGCCGCCGCCCATCGCCTCCAGCGCAAGCAGCTGGCCGCGGCGGATGCGCCCATCGCGCACGGCCGTATCCAGCGCCAGCGGCACCGACGCGGCCGAGGTGTTGGCGTGGCGATCGACCGTCACGATCAGCTTGTCGGCTGGCAGGCCGAGCTTGCGCGCCGTGGCATCGAGAATGCGCAAATTGGCCTGATGCGGCACGATCCAGTCAATATCGGCGGCCACAAGCCCGGCTGAGTCCAGTACCTCGCCCAGCACCTGCGCCAGATTGACAACGGCATGGCGGAAAACCTCCTGCCCGCGCATGCGCAGCTTGCCAACCGTGCCCGTGGTGGATGGCCCGCCATCGACATAGAGCAGATCATGATGCGCCCCATCGGCGTGCAGCCGGGTGGCGATGATGCCCGCCCGATCCGGCCCGTCCCCCTCGCCTTCATCGGCGCTCAGCACGACGGCGCCGGCGCCGTCGCCGAACAGCACACAGGTGGTGCGATCCTGCCAATCGAGCAGCCGGGTGAAGGTTTCCGCGCCGATGACAAGCGCATGGGCCGCGACACCGCTGCGCATCATGCTGTCTGCAACGCTGAGCGCATAGAGAAAGCCGGAGCAGACCGCCGCCACGTCAAAGGCGACGCAATCGCGATTGCCCAGCAGATGCTGCACCTTGGTGGCGGTTGCCGGAAAGCTGTTGTCCGGGGTGGCTGTTGCAACGATGATCAGGCCGATGTCGCCCGGCACGAGCCCTGCGGCGGCCAGCGCCGCCCGGGCTGCATCCACCGCAAGCGTTGCGGTCGTCTCGCCCTCGCCCGCCACATAGCGCTGACGAATGCCGGTGCGTTCCTGGATCCAGGCGTCGCTCGTATCGACCGTGCGTTCCAGCTCCGCATTGGTCACGCATTGCTTTGGCAGGGCAGATCCCGTGCCGGCGATGACCGAACGGCGCATCAGGCCGCCGCCGTGGCCGGGCTGCTCGCCATATTGGCAATATCGCGGCTCACCAGATCGATGAAGTCGCGTTCGATCAGCTGGGCACAGACATGCACGGCATTGGCCACGCCCTTTTCATTGGCGCTGCCATGGCTTTTGAGCACCACCCCGTTCAGCCCGAGGAACACGGCGCCATTGTGATTGTTGGGATCGAGATGATGGCGCAGCAATTCGGTTGCCGGGCGTGAAATCAGAAAGCCGATCTTGGATCGCAGCGAGCTCTGAAAGGCGCGGCGCAGCAGATCGGTCACGAAACGGGCAGTGCCCTCCAGCGTCTTGAGCGCGATATTGCCGGAAAAGCCATCGCACACGATCACATCATGATCACCGCGCGAAAGCTTGTCACCCTCGGTAAATCCGCCAAATGTCATCGGCAGCGCCGATGCCGCACGCAGCCGCAGCGCCGCATCGCGAATTTCCTCCGTGCCCTTCTGATCTTCGGTGCCGATGTTCAGCAGCGCCACGCGCGGCGTCTCTAGCCCCAGTGCGACCCGCGCATAGGCCGCACCCATCACGGCGAACTGAACCAGATTATTGGCATCGCATTCGGTGTTCGCCCCCAGATCGAGCATCACCATATCATTGCTGCCAAGCGTGGGGAGGAGCGCAGCCAGCGCCGGCCGGTCGATGCCCGGCATGGTGCGCAGGGCGAGCTTTGCCATCGCCATCAGCGCACCGGTGTTGCCGGCCGAAACCATGCCGCCCGCATCGCCGCTCTTCACGGCCTGAATGCCCAGCCCCATCGAGCTGTTGCGCGATTTGCGCAGCGCCTGGGCAGGCTTGTCGTCCCCGGTCACCACATCGGTGGTGTGGATGATTTCGGATGCCGCACGCAAATTGGGGTGATTGTCGAGCGCGGCCTTGATCTGCGCTTCATCGCCGACCAGCAGAAAGCGCAGATTCGGGTGGCGATGCCGCGCCAGTGCTGTGCCGGCGAGCATCATGCGCACGCCAACATCGCCGCCCATCGCATCGATCGCGATACGCGGTGCCAGCCCCACTAGCCCATCTCCCCGGAAATCTGGTTCATGATGCCGCCCTACACAGGGCCGCTGCGCTTGTCACGCTCGCGGCGCGACCATTGCGCATTTAGGTGGCGG
>CAZFYJ010000273.1:0-2476 GCA_964523215.1 uncultured Sphingomonadaceae bacterium
CGGGCGAAAGGATTACAGCGTGGCGCAAATGTGCCGCCTGGTCGGCCAGCTCATCGATCTGCACGGCTTTCCCCGTCCATTCCCGCGCCTGCACAGGGGCGATTTGACAGAGGCGGTCAGCGATAAATCGCGCTGGCCGCGCCCCGCGGTCGACCAATGGCTGGAGGATTGGCTGCCGCCCGAGGCCGCCGTCGCTGCAGAGCGCGCCCGCATCGCCACCGCCGCCGCCACCATGGACGGCCGCGCCGCCCATCTGCAGCTGGTAAAGGGAGGCCGCCGGTGAAACCGCTTCATGCACCCAATTTCAGCGATAAGGTCAATGATCTGCCAATGCAGCGCATGGCGCCGACACTGATCGAATATCGCGGCGTCCCGACGCTGACAATCCACGCCCAGGGCATGGTGTCTGGCATGGTCGGAAAGCCTGGCCAAACGATCGAGAATTTTTCCGGCCAGATCATGTCGTGCATATACATTCCCGGGGAAATGGCACTGATCCACACCATGACGCCCGAATGGGCGCGCGATCAGGCACGTTGCCTGTTGGAATTGGCCGACAAATGCGATGCCGAGGCCGCCAAGGCCGCCGAAGCCGCCCTGAAAAAGGCCGCCGGCAAATGAAGGCCGCTTTCACCAAACATGCCAAAGAGGCCGCTCGCATCGCGGCAAATGCGGTGCGCGATATGCAGGCCGAATGCGATCGCGCCGCTCCTGCCGGTGAACGCAGCGCGCTGACGATCATGATGTTTACGGTCACGGTCGATGCACTTGGCCATTCGCTTTTGCAAAATGCCCATTTGCTGCCTGCCGACATGCAGCCCTCGCCTGAATATCGCGAGGCGCTCGAGCGACTGCTCGCCACCAGCTGGTCGGGTGGCGCATCGTGATCGGCCTGCCCCAACGCGCGATCGATTTCGCCATGGCGCTCACCCCTGCACTGTTTCTGTTGATCGGAGCATTCGCATGATCCGCAAGCTGCTTGCCCTGCTCGATGACGATTTCCTCGTCGCCTATGCCATCATCCTTATCGCCTGCGCCGGCATCGGTGCCGCCTGGGCGAAATTCCAGTTTTCCGTGGGTGCCTGACCCATGGAAGCGCGCGCCGTTCTCGTTCGACCCAACACTACGATCGCGGCGCGCGCACCCTTTCGCGGGGTTCGCCCGCGATACGGGCTGCGCATCTTAAGGGATTCTGGTGCGCAGCCCGTCCCTATCCGGCCCTGGTCCCTATCAACGACCACCCTAACGGGCCGCATCTTCGCTGCTTTTGGCTTCACGCCGAAACGCAAGGCAGCGTCGATCCTCTGCCCTGTCGCGCTTTGCTCTTTCCTTCCTGTACTCCCGGCGCGACAGGGCGGCTTTTTGTTTCATCGCCCTTTTTTTGGCCAGGCGCGTTAACCATGCCGGCGGATCCTGTGCGCACATTCGATGTTCCCGCCCATGGCAGCCGCGCCTGGCGCGTGCCCGCCATGCTCTATTGGGATCGGCAACGCCTGAAACGCCTTGACGAAAGCTGCCACAGCTATGGCGAAGCCGCGTCCTACAAGCGCCGCCGGCGCAGCCTTGAACGCCGCATAGCCCGGCTAGAGGCCGAATTTCGCGATCTTCATGAAGGGAGCCAGCCATGACGGCCGATCAGCTTTTTACCGATATCGACGCACCGGATAGCGATGATGACGAACTGGCCTTCACGCCCGCACAATATGCCACGCTCGAACGGCTGACAAAGCTGATCGCGCTGCTCGATGTCAACGCCGCGCGCATCGAACAGGTTACCAAATGGCGCCACACCGATGAAAGCGACGCCAACGAACCGATCTGGTGGCACGCCAAAAAGGGCGGCGAACGGATCGACGCCGCGATCGAGCAGCTGCGACTGGGCGGCAAGGATGGCCTCGCCATCGCCCGAAAGCAACTGGTCAAGGGCCTCGCCCTCGGCCTCGCCGCAATCGACCGCATCGATGCGGTCCTCGCAGCCACAACCAAGGAAGGATCAATTTGATGGCGCAGCCGCCAAAGATGAACCCCAAAAAGGGCACCATGCCTGTCTTGCAATGGATGCCGCCGCATATGCTGGCGGTCGATCCCGTGTACCAGCGCAGCGTCGAAAATCCGCAATCGCAGAAATTGATCGGCAAGATCGCCAGAGATTGGGATTGGGATTTGTGCCAGCCCCTTGTTGTTTCCCGCCGGCCTGACGGGTCGCAATGGATCGTCGACGGCCAGCACAGACTGGCCGCGGCGGTTCTTCGCGGCGATATCGAGCAGCTGCCCTGCTTCATCTGCAACTATCCCGATGCAGCGACAGAGGCACAACGCTTTGTCGATTTCAACCGCAACCGCAAGGCGCTGAAACCCCTTGATCTGTGGAAAGCCGCCGTCGCCGCCGAAGAACCCGAAACCGTAGAAATCGTCCGCGCGCTCGAGGCGGCGGGCCTGCATGTTCACAGCAGCAGCAACAACAAGAACATGCAGC
>CAZFYJ010000274.1:0-2474 GCA_964523215.1 uncultured Sphingomonadaceae bacterium
GACGAAGGGCACGGGGATTTTGGCGATCTTGCGACCGGCGCATGGCTCTGGGCAGCTGTCCGGCTCGTCCGGGTCGCAATTATAGGCGCTGCCCGCGATCACGCGGATCGGCGGCAGGCTGGCGGCGAGCGCGCGGGCCGCGGTCGATTTGCCGGTGCCGCGATCCCCGAAAATCATCACCCCGCCAATGCGCGCGTCAACCGCCGCAATCAGCAGCGCGCGCTTCATCTCATCCTGGCCGACAATGGCGCTGAACGGAAAGCTCCCCATGCAGCAACGCTAACAGACTATCGGGCGACTGCAAGCGGGGCAGGCGATTTCCGGCGATCAGAGCCTCACTCTATGGCCGGTAACGTCGCCTCGCATTGGCAACGGCGTCTGCCCATTCAAAATGCACAGGCTTGTACGCTCCGGCTGTAAAGAGCTGCATCTGATCGGTGTAATGCGGGCTATCCGGGCGTGTCGTGGCGGCACCATAGGGCTGAATGCTCTCTGAAATGACGCGTCCGGCCGCATCCCAGCGCACCAGCATGATGAAGCTGTCGCCATGGCGCACGCGCATCTTGCCATCGGGCTGATCCCTGTCCCAGATGCTGGTGGCGCGCAGCGTATCATGCCCGCCAAGCATCGGCAGATCGATCGTGCCGCGCCGCAGCCGCTGTATGTCGCCCAGCGGTGGATCAAGCCGTTTGAAGCGCTGCATCATGTCGTCCACCACAATCCTGAGCGAAGCGGCTGCATCGGGCAGGCCTTCGCGCCGCCAATTCGGGCCGGCGGCCTCGCGAATCGTCCGTTCCGCAAGCGCATCGGCTGCGCCCGTGCCATCGCTGCGATAGTCCCAGTTGCGCAGCAGTGCCTGCGCTTTTGCAAGATCGGAGCCCGGCGGCGTCTTGACTGCGATCACGGATGCGATCCAGCCCGCTTCCCAGCTTTTCGGGCTGTATGTCTTGTCCATTTTGATCGCGAGCAGCGCCTCTGGCGTGATCCGTTCGCCCGCGCTCATCAGCTCGATTGCGCGCAGGCCACGGTTGGTGATCTGCCGTTCCAGCCCGAGATAAACGGAAAAATCCTCCGGCTTCAGCTCCGATCCCGGCCCGCTGGTGAGAAAGGGCGTGTTGTTTGCATTCTGGACAAAGCCGGAGGCAGGATCGATGATCGCGGGGATGCGATCAAACGGCACCGACTTCGTCCAGAGTGCCGCCGATGTGTCGCCCGGCAGTACGCCGGTATAGTCAAAGCCGGGCTTGCGATCGGGAAACAGTGCATAGTTGAAATAGGCAATGCGCCCGGTCTTGTCCGCATAGATGAAATTGGTCGCCGGGATGCCGCCCAGCCGCATCGAAGCCTGCCATTCGTCCCAGCTTTGCGCTTTGGTGTTGCGATAATATTGCTCCAGCGCCTTGGCGTTATCGATCCCGGCATAGCGGATGGCAAAGGCCCCGTCCCTGTTTTTGATCACAGGGCCGTGGATCGAACGATAGACAGTGCGCGGCACCGGCAGGGTGAACGGCCCATAGCGCACCCGCAGCCATATCCGCTGTGATATCAGCGGTTTCCATTGGTCATCATAGCGATAGGCATCGCCTGCAGTGTTGAGCGTCAGCCGGTAAACATCGATCAGATCGGGCCGGTTGACTGTGTTGGTCCAGCCCAGATTGCGATTATGGCCCAGCAGGATCACTGGCGAACCGGGGAAGGTCGCGCCCGCCATCGCCAGGCCTTCGCCGGAATGGGTGACGGCCTCATACCAGGCGACCCCGCCTTCATAGGGCTGATGCGAATTGGAGATCAGCCAGGTCTTGCCATCGGCCATTTTCTTTGGCGCCACAGCCCAGGCGTTCGATCCGTTCTGATCCGGATCGCGGCCTGCCGGAGTCAGCCGCTCAGCGCCTGCGCGGGTGCCAACTTTCGGCATCGGCGCTGCGCTCTCATTGGGTGGCGGCTTGTCCTCGGCAAGCTTGCCAATCACATTATCGAGGCCAAAGAAAAAGGGAGCGCGCAGAACGAATCCGGTCACAATATCCTCGCCGTTCACCGGAAACAGCTTTGCCAGCCGCACCTCGTCCGCGTGCTTTTCGGCATAATGGTTGAGCCCGGCGGCATAGCCTTCGGCGACCGCACGCACATCGGTCGGGATGCTCGGATATTCGCGCCTGGCGGTGGCGCGCGCACCCAGCAAATGGCTGACATAATCCACCTTTGCACCCTCTGCGCCCAGCAGCGCGCCAGTGCGCCCACGGGTCATGGCGATCACTTCCTGGATGGTTTCGAAATCATCCTCGGCATGGGCATAGGCCAGCCCATAGGCCGCATCGGCATCGGTCTTGCCGTTTATGTGGGGCACGCCATAGGCATCGCGCACGATTTCGACATCATAGGTCCGTTTGGGCGGGGCCGCCATCTGCGTGGCTGCCAGCGGCTCCCACACCGCAAGGCCAATCGCTGCCAGCACCAGCAGGGCAAGCATAGTCAGC
>CAZFYJ010000275.1:0-2465 GCA_964523215.1 uncultured Sphingomonadaceae bacterium
CCGATGTGATGTTCGTGATCGACGCCAACAAGGAAGAGCTGGCCATCAAGGAAGCAAATGTGCTCGGCATTCCGGTTGTCGCCATTCTCGATTCGAACGTTTCGCCCGATGGAATTGCCTTCCCGGTGCCCGCCAATGACGATGCATCGCGCGCCATCCGCCTGTATTGTGATGCGATTGCGGCGGCGGCGGCACGCGGCGAGCAGAAGGGTGCGGCGAAGCGCGGGGTCGATCTCGGTGCAATGGCGGAGCCGCCTGCCGAAGTGCTGAGCGAGGCTGACAATGTCGAGCCGGCGGCTGAGGCTGCACCGGCTGCCGATGCGACCTCCGACGTGGCGGCGGACGTGACGGCCGACGCGGCAACGGATGCGCCCGAAACAGCAGAGCAGGCCTGAACCCGCCGCGCTTTCGAACTGTCAAACTTGTGCAACGCTGCCCGGGCAGTGGCAGCAGCGCACACAGAGAAGCAACCCGATGAACAGTGGATGGGCTGGTGCAGCACAGCTGGCGCTGGCCCGCCGCTGCACGATATGAAAGGATTGATCCATGGCAGACATTACGGCCGCGCTTGTGAAGGAACTGCGTGAGCGCTCTGGCGCAGGCATGCTGGATTGCAAGAAGGCGCTTTCGGAAACCGGTGGCGACATGGAAGCAGCGGTCGATTGGCTGCGCGCGAAGGGGCTCGCCGCTGCGGCAAAAAAATCGGGCCGCACAGCCGCTGAAGGCCTGGTCGGCGTCGCGACGGCCGGCACCAAGGGTGCTGTTGTCGAAGTGAACAGCGAAACCGATTTTGTGGCGAAGAACGAGCAGTTTCAGGATTTCGTCCGCACCGTGACGGCGGTTGCGCTCGATACCGGGCTGGCCGACGTTGCCGCGCTTGCCGATGCGGCCCACCCCGCGGGCGGCAGCATCAGCGAGGTGCTGACCAACAACATTGCAACAATCGGCGAGAACCAGTCTTTGCGCCGCGCGCACGTGCTGAGCGTGAAGGAAGGCGCAATCATCTCCTATGTTCACAATGCGGCTGCGCCCGGGCTCGGCAAGATCGGCGTGCTGGTGGCGCTTGAAAGCAGCGCCGGTGGCGATGTGCTGGAGCCGCTGGGCAAGCAGATCGCGATGCACATCGCTGCTGCCAATCCGCTGGCGCTGACGGCGGATGGCCTTGATGCCGAACTGGTCGATCGTGAGCGGGCCATTGCCGCTGAAAAGGCGGCTGAAAGCGGCAAACCCGCAGAAATCGTCGCCAAGATGGTGGATGGTGCCATGGCGAAATTCCGCAAGGAAAATGCCTTGCTCTCGCAGTTGTTCGTGATGGACAACAAAACGCCGGTTGCCGAGGTTGTTGCTGCTGCCGGCAAGGAAGCTGGAGCCAGCATCGCGCTCTCAGGTTTTGTGCGTTTCCAGCTGGGCGAGGGCATTGAAAAGCAGGAAAGCGATTTCGCGGCCGAGGTTGCCGCTGCTGCCGGCGTCTGAACGCCCGACGCACCACAGATAATGGCGCAGCCAGTTTATGCTGACTGCGCCATTGCTGTATCTGGCAGCGGACGATAAGAGCGTTGCCAGCGCAAGAGGATCGGGACGTTATCGCATGGGCACCGCACATTATCGCCGCATTTTGCTGAAGCTTTCCGGCGAGGTGCTGATGGGCGACCAGAGCTTTGGCATTGATCCCGAAACCGTGGCACGCGTGGCCGGAGAGGTGAAGGCGGCCAAGGACACCGGCGTCGAACTCTGTCTGGTGATCGGCGGGGGCAATATCTTTCGCGGCATGGCTGGTGCTGCCAAGGGCATGGACCGCGCCCAGGCTGACTATATGGGCATGCTGGCGACCGTGATGAACGCGCTGGCCATGCAGAACGCGCTGGAGCAGATTGGTGTGCACACCCGCGTGCAATCAGCGATTCAGATGGATGCGGTGTGCGAGCCGGTGATCCGCAGGCGCGCCGAACGTCATCTGGAAAAGGGCAGGGTGGTGATATTTGCTGCCGGCGTCGGCGCACCCTATTTCACCACGGATAGCGGCGCTGCGCTGCGCGCTGCCGAGATGAAGTGCGATGCGCTTTTGAAGGGCACGTCGGTCGATGGCGTATATAATGCCGATCCAAAAAAGGTGGCGGATGCAACGCGCTATGAAACGCTGAGCTATGATCGGGTGCTATCCGACAACCTGAAGGTGATGGATGCAAGCGCGGTGGCGCTGTGTCGCGACAACCAGATCCCGATTGTCGTCTTTTCGATCCGTGAACAGGGCAACATATTGAAGGTGCTTGACGGCAGCGGCACATTTACGACCGTGAGCGATGGAGGGGAATGATTCATGCCAGCCTATGACAAAGCCGATCTTGAGCGCCGCATGCAGGGCGCGCTCGATTCGCTGAAGAGCGATCTTTCCGGCCTGCGGACAGGGCGGGCCAATACGAGCCTGCTCGATCCCGTGACGGTCGAGGTCTATGGCGCGCAAATGC
>CAZFYJ010000276.1:0-2454 GCA_964523215.1 uncultured Sphingomonadaceae bacterium
GGTCGACATCATGCTCGTGATGCTGATCATCTTTCTGGTCACCATCCCGGTCGTGCTGAAAGTGGTCGATCTGAAGCTGCCCGAAGTGGCGTTCGAGCCGACCACGACCAAGCCTGAAAATCTGCTGCTTTCGGTGCGCACGCCCGATGCGGATGGTGATGGTCAGGCCGATGGCGTCGGCGCCTGCGAGGTCTATCTGAACGATGCGCCGATCACCTCGGTCGAGCTTCGCGAACGGGGCAAGGCCAAGCTGGAAAAGCTGATCGAGGATGTGGGCGGTGCCCAGAATGTGACCGAGGAAACCATGCCCGAAGTGCATATCCGCGGTGACATCAATACGCCCTATCAGTGCATTGGCGGCGTGATCATCAATTTGCAGGCCGTTGGCTATCAGCGGGTGGGCTTCATTTCAGAGCCGGCCGCGGGCTCGATCGAAATCGTTCGCTGATTGCGGCGCACGATTTGATCTGCATGACATTTTAGGAGACCGAACATGGCAATGAGTGTTGGCGCAAGCGATCCCGATGCCCCGCTGAACGATATGAACACCACGCCGCTGATCGACGTGATGCTGGTGCTGCTGGTGATGTTCATCGTCACCCTGCCGATCCAGACGCACGCAGTGAAGATCGATCTGCCGACGCCCAGCGAAACGCCGAACGAGCCGCAGCCTGATCCTGTGCGCAACAAGATCACCATCGCATCGGACAACACGATTTTCTGGAATGGACAGTCCGTCGATATGGCGACGCTCAATCGTCTGCTGGATCAATCCGCCAAGATGGAACCGGAGCCGGAGCTGCAATTCCAGCCGGATCCGACGGCCCGCTACGTCATTGTCGATGAAGTGCTGGCAGCGGTGAAGGAAAACGAGATTTCGAAATTCGGCTTTGTCGGCAACAGCAATTATTACAGCGTCTTCTGATCCGCGCTTGCGCGATCAAAGGCATGACGGGGGGCCATGGCCCCCCTTTTTTTGCGCCATTTCTTCATGCGCCGCACCTGAGCCGGTGACGTTTGTCGTCACTCGGCGAGCATGACGCGAACCTTGTCCAGCGCGGCCTTCTTGATCTGGCAGATGCGCGCTGCGCCCACGCCCAATGTCTCGCCAATCTCATCGAGGTTCATTTCTTCAACGAAATAGAGCTGGAGCACCATGGCCTCACGTTCGGGCAGGCGGCCAATCGCCTGCGCCAGCGACGCCTGCAGCTGCTCGCGGATGATCATGTCATCGGCTGCTTCTTCCCGATCGGCAAACCAGATGCTGTGATCGGAATAGACCTCGTCGATGGATTCCTGCTTCACATCGGCCGCACCGTCGATCAGCGCGCGATAGGCCTGCGCGCTCAGCCCCATTTCGGCCGCCATGTCGCTGTCGGACGCGGCATGGCCCAGCCGGTTTTCCAGCCGCCGCCGGGTTTCCGCGAGCGTGCGGCGGGTCGCCATGGCGGATCGTGCGATGTGGGCCTGGCGGCGCAGCGCATCGATCATGCTGCCGCGAATCCGCATGCTGGCATAGGTCGCAAAGGCGTGGCCCCGGTCTTCATAAGCGCGGGCCGCCTCGATCAGGGCCACCATGCCGATCTGGATCAGATCTTCGATATCCACGCTGTTCGCAACGCGCCCGTGCACATGCCAGGCAATTTTGCGTACCAGCGGGAGATGCGCCTTGATGCGTGCTTCTGCTTCGCGTTCGCTTTGCGCTTGCGCGGGGGATCGTGCCCGCTTGGGCGCATAGGTCAGCGGCTCTGCAGGTGCGGTTGCGGCAAACTCTTCGGGTGGGACTGGCTTCATGGCTGGGCCTTCTGCTGGGCGGTTGCGGGACTGTGCGGATCGCCCTGCGCAAGGGCGCGGTGCGGGCCTTCATCCTGATCGCCGCCAATGACGGCGACCACGTCGACAGCCTTTGTCGGCGGCAGTTCGAGAAAAGAGAGCACAGCAAGATCGGGCAGATGCGGGCGCAGCAGGCGAGCGAGCGTCAGCCGGTTGCCCGGTGCCGTCACCAGCGCGGCGCAGCCATGGCTTGCCTGGGCAGCAAGGCTGGCCTCGCTCACGGCAGACACCAGTCGCTGGGCCAGTTCCGGCTCGATCGGATAGGCGCTGCCGCTGCCCAGCCGCACGGCATCTGACACCAGCCCTTCCATCGCGGGCGCCAGCGTGATCACCGGCAGCGGCATGCCCAGCGGCACGATTTCCTGCACGATGCTGGCTCCCAGATTGCGGCGCACCAGCTCTCCCAGCAGCGCAATCGCATTGCCGCCATCGGCATCGCCCAGCGCAGGCTGCATCTGCACCAGCGTTTCGGCAATCGGCCGCACATCGCGGATGGCGACCCCTTCGGCCAGCAGGTGGCGGCACAGCTGGCTGAGCAGCGCGGTTGCGCGCGGCACGGCCAGCAGCGTTTCGGCCAGATGCGGGGCGGAAAGCTTCAGCGCCTCGATCATCGCCTTGGCA
>CAZFYJ010000277.1:0-2411 GCA_964523215.1 uncultured Sphingomonadaceae bacterium
CGTCACGCTCTCAGGGGCGGTCATGACTGGCCTCCCTTGAACACGACAATCGCCATGGTGAGCCACGCAAGAGCCGCAACCAGCCCGTTTGCAAAAAACAGGATCGGCACAAATCGCTCGCCCTGCCGCCACTTTTCCACGCCATGCGAAAAAGCGAATGTCGCGGCCAAGAAAAGCACGGTGACGTATGCAATCGGCATATCGCTAGCCCCGCTCATACCGCCGCTCCCATGCCGTAGGTGCTGCGGACAGCGGCGATGTAGGAGGGCATTTCCTCCCGGAGCCACTGTTCTTCGCTGTAAGGGCCGTCGTGCCAGCTATACCCCTGCGCATCGCAGTCGGGGAAGCTGTCGGGCATGTCCTCGGCGGCAGCTTCCTGCGCCAGAAGCTCGATCAGTTCTCCGGGATCGTCGTCACCCTCTTCGAGATTGTCGAGATACGCCTGCGCGGCGGCAACCCAAAAGCGGTGCTTGATGTGCCCGTAGTCATACGTCGGCACAGGCTCGGTGAGAATGTCGCGGGCGAGTTGTTCGATGGTGAGGGGCATTATACGGCCCCCGCAGTCAAGGCGCGGATCACCGCAGCCGTGCTGACGTAGGCAAAGTGCTTGCCGTTAAATTCAACCCGCCACTGCGAAGCCCGCATGTGGGTGAATGAAAAGCCGTTTCGGGTGATCTGCATCGGTCGTCTCCAGCGGTGTTGCTGGTGACCGTGGTAACAGATACCACCCCTAATGCAAGCGCTATTTGGTATCCCTTACCACATTTTTTCGATTAGCCCCTCGCGCGCGCCTTTATTAGCGCCTCGGCAACCGTCTCGATCTGCGCACGTTCGCCGGGAGAGGCGCGCTCCCAAAGCGTCCAAATAGCATCGGGCCTTGTCGGGTCGCGCATTAGAAGGCTGGCGGGGTCTGTCATAAGCGCGTCCGCCAAGCGCTCTAGCATCTCTTGATTATACGGCAAAATGCCGCGCTCCACCTTGGACAGGTTGCTCTTGTCCATAGGCACCATGCCCGCGAGCTGGTCGAGGGAATAGCCGCGATGGGTGCGCCACTGGCGGATGAACGTCGGGCGGTGGGGCGAATCTCTGCGCATATCCAAATGTCGCGCACTTTGAATATGCGCGGCATGGTAAAATATGCCACAAGGGGGCTTGCGCTCTGTCGTGGTATAGGATACCACCCCCATATGAGCAATCACCAGACACTCTCCGAATGGCTTGACGCGCAGCCGATCAGCCGCGCCGAGTTCGCCCGCCGTTGCGAGTATGATCCGAGCAACCTGACAAAGCTGCTGCGCGGCACCGTGCGCCCTTCACTGGACGTGGCGGCGCGGATCGAGCGGGAAACCGCTGGTGCAGTGCGCGCCACGGGGTGGGCGGAATGAAGCGCGGCAACGGTAAGCCTACCGATAAGGGCTTCATCTACTTTATGCGGCGCGCTGACGGTGTTGGCCCGGTCAAGATTGGCTGTTCCAAAGTCCCTGCCGAGCGCTTGGCGATTTTTGCAAACTGGTCGCCTGAGCCTTTGGAGATCATCACGATCGTGCAAGGCACGTTCAATGACGAACGGCGCATCCATCGCCAGTTCGAGGAATATCGCCTGCACTCGGAATGGTTTGAGGCAGCCCCGCCCGTTCTTGCGATGGTAGCCCATGCTGCACGCAGCGGCGTCCTGCCGCCCGCTCCTGCCAGCGACCGCACGGCGCGCATCAAAGCAATGTATGCGGCAGGAGAAACACTTGATGCTATCGCAGCCGAGTTCGGCGTGTCTCGCCAGCGCATTGAGCAGATTGCGCGCAAGGAAGGGCTGCCTCCTCGTGGGCACGTGTCGATCAAGCGTGCGCCCGTTTGGAATAAGCTTGCTGAAGTCCGCTCGCTCGCATCTGGCGGCTGCACGTTGCGTGAGATCGCGGACGCAATTGGCGATACCTACGCCAATGTAGGCGTCGCTTGCCGTGCGGAAGGCATCAAGGTTCTGAAGGCCAGAAAGCAGCCTTCTAGTCGCATCACCGCCCAAGCCTTCGAGGTTGCCAAGCAATATAAGGCAGGACGCAGCACGGCAGAGATCGCAGCCGAGATCAATCGCAAGCAGCCTGAGATATACAGGTTGCTGCGCATCGCTGGTGTCAAGCCAGACCGCCTTCGGAAAGACAACAAACTTCCGACAGCCGCTATCGCTGCGGCATATGCCACGGGCGCGCCACTCACTGAATTGGCAGCCCAATATAACGCGAATGAGGCGACGATCCGCCGCCATTTGGAACGTGCTGGTGTCAAGCTTCGCACGCGCGCTGAGAATGAAGCAATCCGCATTGCGCGAGTGACTGCTGCCAACCATGCGCGGAGGGCTGCCTAAATGACTCTCTGCACGATGCCCGATTGCGGCCAGCCTTCCGGCACGGCCTGCACTG
>CAZFYJ010000278.1:0-2396 GCA_964523215.1 uncultured Sphingomonadaceae bacterium
GCACTTCGGCCTGGCTCTTGAATTCGAGCAGCTCGACTGTGAAAATCAGCGTGCTATTGCCTGGGATGGGGCCGTTATCCTGCGCGCCATAGCCCAGCTTGGGCGGAATTGTGACCTTGTATCGCCCGCCCTTTTGCATCTGCTTCAGTGCTTGCGTAAAGCCGGGCACGACCCTGTCCACCTGCAATGCCGCTTGCTCTTGCTGATCAAACACCGTTCCGTCCTTCAGCGTGCCCTTATATTTGATCAGCACGACATCGCTGCTTTTCGGACTGGGGCCTTTGCCCGCCTTTTCCACCACAAAGCCAATGCGCGGCGTGGTATACCAGGCAAAGGCTGCCGCCCCGGCGAGCAGCGCGGCAATGCCGAGCCACAGCACGAAAAGCGACGATTTCTTGACAGGCGGCAGAGGGACGGCGGTGACAGTCATTGCAAAACAAGCTCCCGAAGCGGTTGATCGCCACGCGCTATAGACAGGGCCGCCTGCAAAAGCAAAGCTTGGCGCATATTCACGCCGCAAATAGCCGGCCCAGCGCCTTTTCCAGCATCAGCATCTGCCAGATCTGGCGGCTGTGTTCACCGGTCCCGGCCTGATGCGCCTGCACCAGCCGCGCAACTTCGCCCATGTTGAACCAGCCCGTTGCCGCCAGTGTCGATGAATGTGCAAGCCGCCGCGCCTCATCGGCCAGGCCGCCGCGAAACCAGGCGCTGATCGGCGTGACAAAGCCCATTTTCGGGCGATACAGCACCGTGTGCGGCAGCAGCGGCTCCAGCGCTTTTTTCATCAGCCATTTGCCCTGCTGGCCGCGCACCCGCATATGTGCGGGCAGGCTTGCGGCAAATTGCACCAGCCGGTGATCGAGCAGCGGCTCGCGCGCCTCAAGGCTGACGGCCATGCTCATCCGATCCACCTTGGTCAGGATGTCGCCCGGCAGCCAGATCTGCATATCGGCATGGAGCGCCCGGTCGAGCGGCTCGTCGGCCGGTGCTGCGCGCATCGCCGCCAGATAACGCTGCTCGGCGGCATAGCCATCAAGCGCCTGCCGCATGGCCGGGGCATAAAGGGCCATACGCTGATCCACCCCGGTGACGCCGACGGCCATGGCATAGCCTTCCTCGCCGGAACGGGCGAGGCTGGCGAGCGTTGCCTTTGCGCGGATGACCCGGGGGGCCCAATCGAGCTTGGGATAAAGGTGTGCAAGCGGGGCCAGCACGCGTTGCCGCAATCCGCCCGGCAGGAAGCGGCGCAGCTGCTCCTCCCGATGCTGAAACACATGGCGACGATAGCCTGCAAAGGCCTCGTCCGCACCATCGCCGGACAGGGCCACCGTCACACCTTCGCGGGCCAGCTCGCACACGCGGAATGTGGGCAAGGCGGACGCATCGGCAAAGGGCTCGTCAAAATGGGCAGCGATGCGATCGATGATGGCATAATCATCTGCCGCCACAATGCGGCTGCGGTGCTGCGTGGCAAAGCGCCGCGCAATCAGGCCGGCATAGCCGCTTTCGTCCAGCTCTGCTGCATCAAAGCCGATGGAGCAGCTGTTCACGGCCTGTGCGCTGTGCCCGGCCATCATCGCAACCACGGCGCTGCTATCCACCCCGCCGGAAAGAAACGCACCCAGCGGCACATCCGCCACCATCCGGCTGATCACCGCCTCGCGCAGATGATAGCGCAGCTCTTCGGCCAGATCATCTTCCCTGCCGCGGGCCCGATGGTCAAAGCGCAGCGACCACCAGCGCGTTTCGGCACCCAGTGGCTTGCCCCGCTCCACCAGCAGGAAATGCCCCGCAGCCAGCTTGCGCACCCCCGCAACGATGCAGGCATCATCCGGCACATAGCCGAGCGCAAGAAAATCCTCGATCGCAAACAGATCCGGCGTGCGCCGCAGCAGGGGGTGTGCCAGCAGCCCTTTCAGTTCGGAAGCAAAGGCAATGCTGCCATCAGACAGCGCCGCATAGTGCAGCGGCTTCACGCCAAAGCGATCCCGCGCCAGAAACAGGCGGCCGGCCGGGGCATCGTGAATGGCAAAGGCAAACATGCCGTGCAGACGGCCCAGGCAATCAGGCCCCCATTCGGCATAAGCATGCAGGATGACCTCGGTATCGCCCGCCGTGCGGAAAGCGTGGCCGCGCATTTCCAGCTCCTGGCGCAGCGCCTGATAATTGTAGATTTCGCCGTTGAAGCTGATCGTCAGCCCGGCATCCTCAAAATGCATGGGCTGGGGGCTGCCCGCCAGATCGATGATCGCCAGCCGCAAATGGCCAAGGCCAACGCCCGGGGCCGTCCACACGCCATCGCCATCCGGCCCGCGATGGCGCATTGGCGCGATCATCGCAGTAATCCGCGCCGGATCGACCGGCTTCACGCTGTCCCTGTGGTAAATGCCTGCTAT
>CAZFYJ010000279.1:0-2370 GCA_964523215.1 uncultured Sphingomonadaceae bacterium
GTGGCGCGCCGGCGGGGAAGAGATCAGCCGCCGCTTCGCCGATGTGGTGTCGATGCGAAAATCGCTGCTCGGCCCCGTGACGATCAGCTTCACCGATGGCCCCGGCCTGCGCGTTGACCCGAATGCCAGCCATGCGATGGCGCTGATCGAGGCGCTGGATGAACAGGGCGTGCGATGATGGCCAAATGACGCGGCAGCGGGCCCTGCATATGGAGGAATTGCAGCAATGATGAGGGGTTTCGGCTTTTCATCACGCCGCCGCTGCTATAGCATTGAACCGATGTGTGGATATCGAACGTTTCTTTGGATGGCGGCCGCGGCCTGCCTTGCATTCACCCTCCCGGCGATGGCCCCGGCGCAGACCGATCTGGCACGGATACAAAAATGCAGCGCCGTCAAGCTCGATTGGAACAAGGCGAATGCGGCCGGGATTCCCGGGCGGCGCAAGGCGATCAAGGCGGTGGTCGATGCGGCCAAGACCGATCCGGCAATCGGCGAATGCTTGAGCGACAAGATCCGCGAGGATCTGGTCCGCGCGGCCTATGACAGTTCGGCGATGCAGGGCTGGTCTGCTTTGCTGAAAATGAACACGAACAATTTCGATGCCGCGAAGGATCAGCTTTCGCCAGCGGATCGCTGTGCCGCGAGCAAGCTGGTGATCGCAGGCTGGAATGCCTTTTACGCGAAATGGGCCGATGCCAGCACGATCGTGAACGATGCGGCGCAACGGCGGCACAAGGCGAATTGCAGCGGATAACGGGCGGATCGGCAGTTGCACTGCGCGGCTTCGCACATTAGATGATCGGGTGTCTGGTGCGGGGCTGTAGCTCAGTTGGGAGAGCGCGTCGTTCGCAATGACGAGGTCAGCGGTTCGATCCCGCTCAGCTCCACCAGTGCATTGAAAATATAGCCTCCATCGAGCGCAGGCATAAGGCAATCTTTGCATCTGCGTGCGCATAGAACACCGATTTGGCCTCGTTGCGCATGGGGACCAGGTCGGCGCGCCGGAGCGTGCTGCGATGCCGCTTTCCGGTGCCGAAGCGTGCGCTGGCGTCGATGGAATTGCGGCTGCCACGGTTGCAGCGGCGATCAATGACGATGTCTTGTCAAGCTCCTGCTTAATGATCATGCTGGCCGGATGGCCGCTCGCCCAGCGGCAGAACGCTCAGCAGGATCGTGATCTCCCCGGCACGTTCAAGCGTCAACGTGACCGGGACGCTGTCTCCCGCGACCAGCGGAGAGTAAAGACCGGTGAACATGAGATGATATGCTCCGGGCGAAAATTTGAGCGCACCTCCCGCCGGCACTGGTCAAGGAGGCAATCATGCACTAGCAATCAATGCAGACCGCTGAATGGAGGCCAGTCGAAAAAAGGGAGGGCGTTCGGCCGTGAAGCGCATTGTTGCATTTGCTGTGTCTGCATCCGCATTGGCGACGGGCGCGCTCGCCTCGACGACGGCGGGACCACCGTTGCGCACAAAGGCTTTTCCAGAGCAAGCCGCCTATTGCCAGCCGGCGCTGGAGATCATGAACCAGAATTTCGATGGCCTATTGTCCGATGAAGCAGCGATAAAGGCGGCGCGTGCGCAGATCCTGAAATGCCGCAGCACGAACAAGCTTGGAGCGCATCTTTCGGCTGCTCAGGTCGAGAATATTGCGGGCAACCGCGTCGCGGCGCTGGCCGAAGCGCGTGCAGCGCTGGCCATGGCCCCGAATGAAAGTGAAGCGCATCGGCGCCTTTGCATCCTCTTGCCGAGGGGAGCCGAAAAGACATCGACCTGCGAGGGGATGAAGCGGTTCGCAGCGCAGAATGTGCTTATCAACTTTACGCTGGGCCAGGAAGCGAGTATCGCCAAAGATTATGGCGAAGCCATAAGGTTGCTTGACGATGTTCTTGTTCGGCGTCCGGATTATGGCGGCGCATTTTTGGAACGGGGTTTGGCCAAGTGGCGGTCGGGCAATCTGAATGGCGGCCTTGCCGATTTCGACAAGGCGTTGACCGTGTTGCCGCTCAAGTCAGTGGACAGGCGCACGACGGAAAAGAACAAAAGCAAGCTTGTTCTTGCATCAAAAGGCCCTTTCGCTGCGGCATTGGCCTTGAACCAGCAGATCACCATCAATCCCAACGATTGGGAATTGCGATTGATGCGAGGCCAAAATTTTCTGAAAGCGCGCCAGTATATGGCGGCCGCAAGCGATTGTCTTGCCGTTCAAAAGGGCATCGAAAAGGGCATCGAAAAGGGCATCGTTGAAGATAGCAGCCTAGATTGGAAGACTTTGTGGGAAATGGGCAAGGACTGCGCGTCAACTGCGCGCTTTTCGCCAGAAGGCAGTGCCCAGCGCAAAAAAGATTGCGAACGCGAAATGAAC
>CAZFYJ010000280.1:0-2329 GCA_964523215.1 uncultured Sphingomonadaceae bacterium
CAAAATCGAAGAAATGCGGCTCCAGCAATTCCTTGGGCGGGCTGAATTGCGGGCGAATGCCCAGATTGGCCGCGCCATCCAGCATGCGGTCATCCGCCAGCCGCCCGCGCACCGCATAAACGCCAAAGGCCGGGCGCAGATATGTGCCCATATCCAGATTGGCCGTGGGAAAGCCAAGCGTGCGGCCATTTTTGTCGCCATGCTGCACCAACCCCTCCACAGTGAACGGGCGGGTCAGCAGCCGCGTCGCCGTGGCGCAATCCCCGGCCTTCAGGGCATCGCGGATGCGGCTGGAGGAAATCACCCCGCCTTCATCATGCACGGGGCCGATGGCGGTTGCGCTGATGCCCTGGGCCGTGCCGGCTTCGCGCAGCATGGCAATCGATCCGCGCCGCTGCGCCCCGAATGTGAAATCCTCGCCGGTCACCACGCCGGCCGCGCCAATGCGGCGCACCAGCCAATCGCTGATGAAATCCTCCGCCGTCACGCTGGCAAGGCGCGCATCGAAATGAAAGACCAGCATCGCATCCGCCCCTGCGGCGGCAAACAGGCGTTGCCGCTGATCGAGCGTGGTCAGGCGAAAGGGCGGGGCATCGGGCGCAAAATGGCGCACCGGATGGGGATCGAAGGTGGCGATGATGGCGGGGCGGCCCTCAGCTCGCGCCTCGGCCACCGCTGCCTGCGCCACGGCCTGATGCCCGGCATGAAAGCCATCGAAATTGCCAAGCGCCACAATGCCGCCGCGAAAGCGGGCGGGCAGCGGCTCTGCCGCATCCAGGCGGGCGATCGTCATCGATTGCGGGCGCCACCGGGCGGCAGCGGATACATCCGGGCCTCTGCGTTCATGCTGCGCCGGAAATCTTCTTGTATGTTGCAAAGCAATAGGCCGGGCACTGCCCTTCGGCGGCATGATGCTCTTCGGCCACGCACTGCCAGATGGCCGGATCAGGCAATGCGACATGGGCATCCCCAGCAGGCGAAAGGGCAACGCGCGTCAGCTCGATCCGATCGGCCAGCGGCATGAAGGCGGCGAAAATCTCTGCCCCGCCGATCACGGCCACATGCGGTGCATTGGCATGTTTCAGCGCCTGCTCGATGCTGTGCACGGCCTCTGCGCCATCCTCTGCCCATTGCTCGTCCCGCGTCAGCACGATGTGGCGGCGCCCCTCCAGCAGGCCGGGCAGGCTGTCGAACGTCTTGCGCCCCATGATCATCGGCAGGCCCATGGTCAGCCGTTTGAAACGCCTCAGATCTGCCGGAATATGCCATGGCAGGCGGCCATCCCGCCCGATCACGCCATTATCCGCGCGCGCAAGGATGAGGATGATTTCCGGGTGGCTATGCGGCATCGCCAGCGCCACCCCCGCCATCGATGCGCGTCACATGCCCCATCTTGCGTCCTTCATATGCCTTGCCCTTGCCGTACAGATGCAGATGCGCGGCAGGGTCCGCCAGATAATCTGCCCACATGGCTGCCTGTTCGCCGATCAGATTGATCATGTCCACCCTTTTGCCGCGCAGCGCGGTCTGGCCAAGCGGCAGTCCGCAAATCGCACGGATATGGTTTTCAAACTGGCTGGTGACAGCACCTTCGATGGTCCAGTGGCCGCTATTGTGGACGCGCGGGGCCATTTCGTTGAAGATCGGCGTGGCTTCGGCCGTGGTGCTGACGAAAAATTCGCATGCGAGCACGCCGACATAATTGAGCACATCGGCAATCCGTGCGCTCTGGATGCGGGCGGCGGCCATCGCGCTTGCCATGTGCGCTGGGGCGGGCACGTGCGAACGGGCCAATATGCCATCGACATGGATGTTTTCGGGGCTGTCCCAGAAACGGATTTCGCCTGAGCGGCTGCGCACCAGCAGCACGGAAAATTCGCCGGCATGGGCAATAAAGGCCTCGGCCACAGCAGGCTGGCCGCCGATGCCCGCCCATGCGCTTTCGAAATCCGCGCTGCTGTTGATCCGCACCTGCCCCTTGCCATCATAGCCCATGCGCCGTGTCTTCAGCAGCATCGGCAGGCCCAATGCATCGGCCGCGGCAGCCAGTTCTTCCACGCTGTTGACAGCGCGATAGGGCGCAGGCGTCAGCCCCTGTGCCTCGGCAAAGCGCTTTTCGGCAAGCCGATCCTGCGCAATGTCCAGCGCCATCGCGGGTGGATGCAGGGGCACGGCCCCAAGGGCATCGAGCTGGCTGACCGGCACATTCTCAAACTCATAGGTCACGATCTGGCAGCTGCGCGCGAGCGCTGCCAGCGCATCGCGATCGCCATAATCTGCGGCGAGCCTGCCAGCGGCAACATCGCCTGCCACGCCGCCTGCGCCCGGC
>CAZFYJ010000281.1:0-1530 GCA_964523215.1 uncultured Sphingomonadaceae bacterium
GTTCGCTTTTGGTGGGGCCAAATGCCGGCTCTTGCTTGCTGATTTGCCGCGATGTCTTCACCATCAGGTGATTCCGCCTGATCGGACATCGCCCTAACGGCCAAGCGCCTTTTGCCTGCGACGCTGGATCGAAGAGCCGAGGCCCATCGCCTCGCGATATTTGGCAACGGTGCGCCGCGCAATATCAAACCCCTTGTCCTTGAGCAGTTCCACCAGCGTGTCATCTGACAAGATGTTGTTGGCATCTTCGCCATCGATCAGCGTCTTGATCGCACTTTTGACGGCCTGGGCAGAGACGGCTTCGCCGCCATCCGCGGACTGGATGCCGCTCGAAAAGAAATATTTGAGCTCGAAGACACCGCGCGCACAGGCCAGATATTTGTTCGATGTGACCCGGCTCACCGTCGATTCATGCAGGCCGACGGCATCGGCGACCTGACGCAGCGTGAGCGGCCGCATATGGGAAACGCCGTGCCGGAAGAAGCCTTCCTGCTGTGTCACGATTTCGGCGGCGACCCGGATGATCGTGCGCTGACGCTGATCCAGAGCCTTCACCAGCCAGTTGGCATTGGCCATGCAATCAGACAGCCACGCCTTGCAGCCATTGGCATTGGCCTTTCCCAGCTGCGCACCATAGCTTTTGTTGATCAGCAGGCGCGGCAATGTGCCCGCATTCATCTCTACCTGCCAGCCCGCTCCTTCGGCGCGCACGAACACATCGGGGATGATCGGCTGAGCAATCTCGCCACCATATTTCAGGCCTGGTTTTGGATCATAGGCACGCAGCTCGTGGATCATATCCGCCATATCCTCATCATCCACGCCGCAAATGCGCTTCAGCTGGGCAAGCGCGCCTTTTGCCAGCAAATCAAGATGATCGATCAGGCACGCCATGGCCGGATCATAGCGATCCGCATCGCGCGCCTGGATGGCAAGGCATTCGGCCAATGAGCGCGCCCCCACGCCCGGCGGATCAAAGCGCTGAACATGTGCGAGCGCAGTCTCCAGCTGCACCACCGGAACGCCGAGCCGGTGCGCCATATCGAGCAGATCGGCATCAAGATAGCCGGTCGGATCGATGCGATCGATCAGGGCAAGCGCGAGCGCGAGTTGCAGCCCATCGAGCGCGGCTGCGGCCTGCATGCGCAGATGATCATGCAGCGCCATGTCGGGGGCGGCAAAGCCATCGAAGTCAATCGCGTCTGCCGATCCGCTGCTGCGGCTGTCACCCATCAGACCTTGGCCCGACAGGTCGGCCGAAGCGATGCCCGCTTCATCTGCCAGCTCGACATGGGCGGCAGCGTGAAAGCTTTCCGCATCGAAGCCGACATCCAGCGCGGCTTCGGCGGTCGCGCCATGCTGCATCAGCTGATCCAGCCCGGTCGATTCCGCGGACGCCGCTGGCATGCCATCCTCGCGCATCCCGAAATCGCCGGTATCGGGTGGGCCATCGGCTCGTCCATCGGATTGGCCATAGGCGGGGCCATCGCCCGCAGGGCCGCCATCCGCATTGGACCTTCAACATGCCGA
>CAZFYJ010000281.1:1540-2303 GCA_964523215.1 uncultured Sphingomonadaceae bacterium
TCCGCATCGCCGCTCCCAAGCTCAAGCAGTGGGTTTTTCTCCACCTCTTCGGCCACAAAGGCCTCCAGCTCCAGGTTGGACAGCGCCAGCAGCTTGATCGCCTGTTGCAGCTGGGGCGTCATCACCAGCGCTTGGGATTGGCGCAGATCAAGGCGGGGCGCGAGCGACATGGCAGCTAGAGGCTGAAGCCCTCGCCCAGATAGAGCCGCCGCACGTCGGCATCCGCCACCAGCTCTGCCGGTGATCCGGAAAACAGCACCTTGCCGTCATAGATGATGCAGGCGCGATCAACGATATCCAGAGTCTCGCGCACATTATGATCGGTGATCAGCACGCCGATATCGCGCTGCTTGAGCTGCTTTACCAGATCGCGAATATCCGAGATGGAGATGGGATCGATGCCCGCAAAAGGCTCGTCGAGCAGCATGATCGAAGGGTTGGCCGCCAGCGCACGGGCAATCTCGCATCGCCGCCGCTCTCCCCCGGACAATGCCATGGCAGGCGAGCTGCGCAGCCGCGTCAGGCCGAATTCATCCAGCAGCTGCTCCAGCCGCTGGATGCGCGCCTTCTTGTCCGGCTCGGCCAGTTCCAGCACGGCGCTGATATTCTGTTCCACGCTCATCCCCCGGAAAATGGAGGTCTCCTGCGGCAGATAGCCAAGGCCGAGAATGGCACGGCGATACATGGGGAGCATGGTGATGTCCGCGCCATCCAGCATGATGCGGCCGTGATCGGGCTTCACAAGCCCCATCACCGAATAAAA
>CAZFYJ010000282.1:0-2292 GCA_964523215.1 uncultured Sphingomonadaceae bacterium
TCATGACTTTGCGATGGCCTTTGCCAAGGCACAGCTGGGGGCTGGCACGATCCTGCCCAAGGATGGCAAGCTGTTCGTATCGGTGAAAGACAGCGACAAGCCGGTCATTCTGCCCGCCGTGCGCCACATCATCGATCTGGGCTTTGCCATCTGCGCAACAGGCGGCACGGCAGATTATCTTGCGGCGCAGGGCCTGGATGTGGAACGCGTGCACAAGGTGACTTCCGGGGTTCGCCCGCATATTGTGGATCGGATCGTCGATGGGGATATCGCGCTGATTTTCAACACCACCGAAGGCTGGCAATCGCTGCGCGACAGCCAGTCCATCCGCCGTTCGGCGCTGATGGGGCGTATCCCCTATTTCACCACGGCCGCCGCATCGCTTGCCGCTGTCGAGGCGATTGCCGCGTTGCAGCGCCAAGGGCTTGAAGTGCAGCCGCTTCAGGCTTATCATAACCGGTAAGGCATTTCCGCGATGGCCAAACCCTCCGGGCCTCCTGTCGTGTGGCAGGCGGCGCTCTGATTTTTTTGACGAAGTAAGGAACGACAATGGCGAGTATCGAAAAACTCCCCATGCTGGCAGAAGGATATGAAAAGCTGACGGATCAGTTGCGCGTGCTCAAAGCGGAGCGGCCGCTGATCGTTGATGCCATTGAAGAGGCTCGTGCGCATGGCGATCTCTCTGAAAATGCCGAATATCATGCCGCAAAGGAACGCCAGGGGCAGGTCGAGGCGCAGATCGCAGAGATTGAGGACCAGCTTTCGCGCGCGCACATCATCGATCCGAAAACATTGTCTGGCGACAAGATCGTATTTGGTGCGACAGTCACCTTGCTTGACGAACATGACAAGACGGTGCGCTATCAGATTGTGGGCCAGGCAGAGGCCGATGCCCGCATGGGTCGCATCAGCTATAATTCGCCGCTTGGGCGGGCGCTCATCGGCCGTCATGTCGATGATGAAGTGGAAATCACCGTGCCATCAGGCGACAAATATTATCTGGTCAACAAGATCGAGTTTGTCTAGCCGCCCGCTCGCAGGCAAAGCCCTGCGGACCGGTTGCCCGTCCTGATGCCTAGCCAGTTTCCCCTCGGGCCTTTTTTGAAGGTGATCATTGCGGCAAATGTGCTGGTGCACATCCTGCTTCTGCTGCTCCAGGCGCAGGACGCGGCCTTTGCGCAGGCGGGCTTTGTGCCGTTCATGGCAACGGCAGGTCAATGGCTGACGCTGCCCGTGCCAACGCTGCTCACGCCATTGACCGCGGCATTTGTGCATAGCGGCCTGATGCATCTGGCGCTGAACATGCTCATGTTCCTCATTTGTGGTAAGCCGCTCGAAGCCGCATTGGGTTGGCGAGCAATGGCCGTGCTCTATGTAATCGGCGCATATGTCGCGGCGGCAGTGGAGTGGGCGTTTGATCCCTATTCACTGGTGCCTATGGTGGGGGCAAGCGGCGCGATTTCTGCTGTGATTGGTGCCTATGCGCTGGTCTTTTCGGAACAGAAGGTGAAGGCGATCGGCCCTGTGCCCGGCTATTTTGTCCGGGTGCTGTGGCTGCTCGCGGCGTGGACGCTGATCCAGTTCCTCTTTGGCGTGGCATTTGGCCTGAGCGACGGGATGAGCCTTGCGGTGGGCGCGCATATCGGCGGCTTTCTTGCCGGGCTGGTGCTCGTGCGGCCGCTGCTGCGGTGGCGCTATCATGGTGCCCGATTTTAGCCGGTTGGTTGCGCAACCCCCCCTTGTCGATCGCTCACGCAGTCTGCTCGTCAGGTTCGAGCAAACGGTGCAGATGGACGACCACATAGCGCATTTCGGCATCGTCGACGGTCTTCTGCGCAGCCCCCCGCCAGGCTTTTTCCGCGCTCGCGAAATCCGGATAAATGCCGACAATGTCGATGGTTGAAAGATCCTTGAACTCCAGCTTTTGCGGATCGTGAACGCGCCCGCCGAACACCAGATGCAGCTTACTCATCGGTCTCTCCATTACGCCGACGGCGCGCCCTGGGCAGAGCGAGGCCAATGACGAGCCCGGCGACCATCGCGCCGGCCAGCGTTGCCAGCGGAAAATCCTGCACTTGCCTGCCGGCCCGTTTTGCAACCGCCTCTCCGGTTTCGCGGCTTCTCGCCAGCGCCTGAGCCGCCTGCTCACGTCCGGCATCGAGCAGCTCGGCTGCCCGCTCGCCAGCATCCGCAGACAGCCTGCCTGCCTGATGCCGGGCAGCGCCATACACCTTGCCTACCCGTTCGCGCGCGGCATCCGCGGTGTCGCGCGCGCTGGCCGACATGTGATCG
>CAZFYJ010000283.1:0-2291 GCA_964523215.1 uncultured Sphingomonadaceae bacterium
TGGGCGCAAGCACAGGATGATGGCTTGACGAACAACCCTCCGTTCAACAGAGGTTTTTACATTTTTGATGGTGACATCATATTCGATTTCAAGAAGATGATGATTTCTGGAGTTCAAAATTTGAAAATAAATGAAAAAATTGATTGGAATAATCCTCCATCCTTATATCAACCGCTTCCAGTATTGAAAGAATGTTCAAACGGCGAATATTATTGCTTTAAATCCGACGTCACCAGTCTGGTTTTTCCGAAAAGGTGCGGGCGGTTCCGTCAGGAAAAATCATTCGAATATAACGGCATAAGAACAAATATCGTGCGTTTTGATCCCTTTGGAGAAGGCTGGTTTAATTATCATATTCCTCTTTTATCGAGATCGGATAGATTCTTTCTTTTTAACCCAGACTTCCCCTCTATTGTTTATGAATATGCAATCGGATTTGATACCGCATCGATTATGGGCGTTCATTACAGCCCTGGTCAGCGTATGGATGTCGTTGTTCAAGACGACAAGCTCTTGGACAGGCCCGGATATCGCAAATTCGGAAAATATGACGCCGACCAGCGTCGCAAAAAGGACCGCGTGTATAAGGCCGAATTTCTGCGAGGCGCCGATGCTTTTGGTGAATGCGTGCGCGTAACCCCAAAGCCTCAGGGCCACAACGGGGAGAGGCGGGGAAGCTTTCGCCGCCCCGCCTCTGCAGAAGTATCACCAGGTTAAATCTCTGTTCCGGTGAGGACGGGCTGGATTGGGGACCAGACCAACCCAACCCGTCTCTCCTTTGAGCGAAGTGCTCGGGAACACCTTATGCAATGCATTGTGCGTGCCAAAGCATGCCAACCCGCCATGTGCTAGGCACTTGATGGTTATCGACTGGTTAATGCAGCCGCCGAATGTAAAAAATCCTGACGCTTTTTGCGCGCCGGCTGTCTTGCAGTGCCGATCATTGCGCCGCGCCTTCGAATTTTTCGATCACCCACTCTTCGGCATGGGCCGCTGCGATCCAATCCTGCATGAAAGGATGGCGGATCACGGCTTCCATATAGGGCACGGCAAAGCGCGCCACCGGAATGGAATAGGTGATGAAGCGCGTGACGACGGGTGCAAACATGATATCTGCCGCGCCGAACGCGCCGAACAGGAAATCGTCGGTGCCGCCAAATCGCGCCCGCGCCTCGGCCCAGAGCTGCATGATCCGCGCGACGTCGGCCTCCACTTCAGGCGTCAGCGGCGCTGGCGGATAGATGTGGCGAATGTTCATGCTGTGCCTGCTGCGCAATGCAACGAAGCTTGAATGCATTTCGGCGGCCATCGATCGTGCCATGGCGCGAGCAGCACGATCGGCCGGCCAGAAGCGCGTGCCATCGGTCAGGTCGTTCAAATGCTCGATGATCGCCAGACTGTCCCACACGACAATGCTGTCGGCACCGGCGCCCTCGCCATCCCACAGAATCGGCACCTTGCCGGATGATGGAGCAAATTCCGCGCCCTCGCGCCGCTCTGCCCATGCGCCGTCATAAAGCGGAACAACGATTTCCTCAAAGGCGAGGCCGGACTGGCGGCAGGCGAGCCAGCCGCGCAGGGACCAGCTGCTATACACTTTGTTGCCAATGAAAAGCTTCATGGCAGCGCGGCCTTCACGATGCACGACCGCAACTCGGCGATGCCCATATCCTTTTCGCTGGAGGTGATCAGCAGATCGGGATGGGCGGCGGGATGCGCGCGGCAGATCGCCCGGGTTGCAGCGGCCGTGTCGGCCAGCGCGGACGCCTTGATCTTGTCGGCCTTGGTCAGCACGACCGTGTAGCTGACGGCCGCCTTATCCAGCATGGCCATGATCTCCTCATCCACCGGCTTGATGCCATGGCGGCTGTCGATCAGCAACAGGCAGCGCTTGAGCACGGCGCGCCCGCGCAGATAATCATTCACCAGAAAGCGCCATTTCCGGACGATCGCCTTGGGCGCTTCGGCAAAGCCATAGCCGGGCATATCCACCAGCCGGATGACCGGCGGCGTGCCCACATCGAAAAAATTCAGCTCTTGCGTTCGGCCCGGCGTGTTGGACGTGCGGGCCAGCGCCTTGCGGTTTGTCAGGGCGTTGAGCAGCGAGCTTTTGCCGACATTGGATCGCCCGGCAAAGGCAATTTCCGGCACAATGGGCGGGGGCAGAAATGCGAGATCCGGCGCCGATTTCAGAAAGGCGATCGGCCCGGCAAACAATTTGCGCGCATCTTCTGCCAGCGCTTGTGCATCAAGCCCGTCGCCGTCGCTGCCCGCCGTGCTCACGTTGCCGC
>CAZFYJ010000284.1:0-2289 GCA_964523215.1 uncultured Sphingomonadaceae bacterium
AGCGGCGCATGCGGCACCAGCAGCGGCCCGCACTGGTCCAGCAGGCCGGCTTCGATCATGACATCATAGCTGCGCGTGCCGAGCGCTACGCCGATGGTTGCCATGCTGCAAGTTCCTCCAATATGCGGTGCACTGTGCGCTCGTGCGGCGCACGATCGGAATGCACATGAATGTGCGCCTGTGCGTAGACCGGGTTGCGCACCTGCGCCAGATCCTCGAGCACGCGGGCGGGATCCTTGCCATGCAGCAGCGGGCGGGTATTGCGGCGGCTGACGCGCTCCACCAAGGTCCTGATGTCTGCATCAAGCCAGATGGCGATGCCTTTTTCGAGGATCAGCGCGCGCGTCTGTGCATTCATGAAGGCACCACCCCCCGTTGCGATCACGGCATTGCCCATCTCCATCAGCCTGGCGATCACGCGCCGTTCGCCATCGCGGAAATAGCCCTCGCCAAAGCGGGCAAAAATCTCGCTGATGCTCATGTCGGCCGCGGCCTCGATTTCTGCATCGGCATCGGCAAAATCGCGATGCATGGCCGCAGCAAGCCGCTTTCCGACGGTGGTCTTGCCAACGCCCATCAGCCCGACCAGCACGATTGTGCGTCCTGCGGTTGCCGCATTCGCCTGCCGAGCGGCTGCTGCATCATCTGCATGCGCATTTTTTTCACTTGGTGCCATTGCGCTCACGGCTATACAGGGGGCGGCACGATGCACAACAGGTTGCACATCAGGCGCGGAGATTGGCAGCAGGCATGAAAAAGCGATCCGGATTGGTGGCGGCAGTCGGTGTGCCCGCCTTGATCGTGGGCACATTGATGTGGGTTGTGCCAGGCCGGGGCCAGGAATCGATCCTGCCGCCCGGCTTTGGCGATCCGCCGCCTGCCCAGCCCAAATCACCACCGAAATCAGAGCCGCGCCCGCCGCAGCAGCCTGGTGGCGAGCCGAAGCAGCCCGGCGATGGCGGATCACGGCCACCGGCCACCGCCGGTGGCGCACCCAAGCAGGCCCCAGCACCGCGACCGGCGATTGATCCGCTCACGGGGCTGCCGATTGATCCTGATGATCCTTTGGCGCAGACAGCCCCGCCGCCGCCGCGCTATGACCTGCCGGCCGGCTCGCGCAGGTCGCTCAGCCGCATCGGGCCGCTGGCCCAGAGCGAAGGGGGCCTTGCGCCCGATGCCTTCGGGATTGCCAATGGCCCATATCTCAAGGTTCTGGTGCAGGAAACACGGGCACCCCTGGTCTCGCGCTGGGCCTCGATCCTGCTGCGCCGCGCCTTGCTGTCCGGCACGGATACGCCGCCGAATGTGAACGGCGCGGATTGGGTGGCAGAGCGTGCCGCACTGCTGTTGCGCATGGGCGAGGCGCAGGCAGCACGTGCGCTGATCCAGTCGGTTGATCCGGACAAGGCATCGCCACGTTTCATCGAAGTCACGCTCGACGCCGGGATGGCAACGGCTGATCCGGGCACTTTATGCCCTTATGCCAATGTGGCGCGTGAGAAAAACAAGGGCAGCTACTGGACGATGGGGCGTTCAATGTGTTCGGCGCTGGCAGGCGAGCCGGGCACTGCTGGCGCGACGCTGGACAGTGTTCGCCGCAAGCGTGATTTTGGTCCGATTGACCTGATCCTTGCAGAAAAGGTGCTTGGTGCTGGCGCGAATGCCCGGCGTTCGGTTCAGGTCAAATGGGATGATGTGGACAGATTGACGCCGTGGCGCTTTGGCCTTGCGACGGCGACTGGCGTTGCCGTGCCGGAAAATCTCTATGCGACGGCCGGCGATCATATCCGCAGCTGGCGTGCAACCGCACCGATGATCCCGCTGGCCGATCGCGTGGCTGCTGCCCCGGTCGCGGCCTCGACCGGCGTCTTGTCTGCGCGTGCCTATGTCGATCTGGTCAGCGCGGCGGCGGAAGTGGATCGGCAGAATGAACGGGTGGCCGAACTGGCGGACAATCTGGCGATTGCGCACGCTGGCAAGACCAGTGCAGAGCGGCTTCAGGCGCTCGAAACGCTGTGGCAGGATGCCGATCAGGGCAATAATGGCTATGCCGCTTATGTGCTGACAGCGCGGGCCGCCGCCGCGATGCCGATTTCCACGGACATCAGCAGCAGCCTCGATCGCCTGCTGGCGGCCCTGTTCGCAGGCGGTTTTGACACGCGCGCACAAGAATGGGTTTCCGTCACCGAAGTCGGCAGCAAGGCATGGGGCATGCTGGCCGTGGGTTCGCCGCGCCCGCTGCCCCTTCGATCAGCCGCTTTGCATTCGCTATTCGTCCGGCACCACGGG
>CAZFYJ010000285.1:0-2288 GCA_964523215.1 uncultured Sphingomonadaceae bacterium
GCCGGCTGCCACGCGTGCCAGCAGCCCATCGATGCGCAGATCCTCTGGCCGAACACCTTCCAGCGCGGAAAGCCGTCCGCCAAGCACATGATAGCGCCCGGCAAACAGCCGTGCCCGATCAAGCGCCCACAAATCGGTCACGTCCTCCACCACGCACAGGCTGCGCGAATCGCGGCGCGGATCGGCGCAGATGGCACATGGATCGCTGGTATCGACATTGCCGCAGATGCCGCATGTCACCAGCGTGGCATGCACCTGTGCCAGCGCATCGAGCAAAGGGCCGAGCGCCGTTTCGCGCTTCTTGATGAGGTGCAGCACCGCGCGCCGGGCAGAGCGCGGCCCCAATCCGGGCAGGCGGGCGAGCGCCTGGGTCAGCGTTTCGATGGCGGGCGATGTCATGGCCCATGCGATAGGGCTTGCATAACGCTCTGCCAAGCGGTTGAAGGCCAGACATGCCAGCAACTGCACGTCAAGGCGCATAAGGGGATGCGCATCATCTTCATGGGCACGCCGGATTTCGCCGTGCCGGCGCTCGATGCCCTGCTGAAGGCGGGGCACGATGTGTGCGCCGTCTATACCCAGCCGCCGCGCCCGGCGCACCGTGGCAAGCAGCCCACGCCATCTGCCGTGCAGCGCGCCGCATGTGCCCATGGGCTTGCGGTGCACATGCCGGCCAGCCTGAAGTCGCCCGTGGCGCAGGCGGAATTTGCAAGCTGGGGGGCCGATATCGCCGTGGTCGCTGCCTATGGCCTTATTCTGCCGCAGGCCGTGCTCGATGCGCCCCGCCATGGCTGCCTCAACATCCATGGATCGCTGTTGCCGCGCTGGCGCGGGGCCGCACCGGTGCAGCGGGCCATCCTGGCGGGCGATCGTGAAACCGGCGTCGCCATCATGCAGATGGAGGCCGGGCTGGACAGCGGGCCGGTGCGGGCCATGGAGGCGACGCCGATTGCCGACAAGAACGCAGGCGCGCTGATGGCCGAGCTGGCAGCGATGGGGGCCGCCCTGCTGCTGCGCGTGCTCGCCGATTTGCCCGGCCATCCGCCGGTGCCGCAACCTGCGCACGGCGTGCTGCATGCGCCAAAGATCGACAAGAGCGAGGCCGAGCTGGATTTCATGATCAGCGCGGTGCAGGCCGAGCGTCAGGTGCGCGCCTTTGCCCCTGCGCCAGGCGCCTGGTTCGCCCTTGGCGCCGAGCGGTTCAAGGTGCTGGGCGCCGAGGTGCTCGCCCCGGATGCGGCGCCCGCTGGCCCGGCCCGGCCCGGGCTGGTGCTGGACGATGCGCTCACCATCGGGTGCAACCCCGGCGCGCTGCGCATCACCCGCATTCAGCGGGCAGGCAAGGCGCCGATGGACACTGCCGATCTGCTGCGCGGCTTTGCCATCCCGGCAGGCACCCGGCTGGGCTGATCGGGATGCGCGTTCGCCTGACGATCGAATATGATGGCCGGCCGTTCATGGGGCTGCAGCGCCAGGCCCACGGCCCCACTGTGCAGGCCGCGATCGAGGATGCGATCCGTGCGATTACCGGCGAGGAGGCACGGCTGCACGCCGCCGGGCGGACCGATGCCGGGGTGCATGCGCGCGCCATGGCGGCGCATGTGGATATCGCAAAGGCGATCACGCCCTATCGCCTGCAATCGGCCATCAATGCCCATCTGCGGCCAGCGCCCGTTGCCGTGCTCGCCGCCGAAATCGTGCCCGATGATTGGCATGCCCGCTTTTCGTGCATCGGCCGGCGCTATTGCTATCGCATCGTCAACCGCCGGGCCCCGCTGACGCTGGATGCCGGGCTCGCCTGGCGCATCGGCCAGCCGCTCGATACCGCCGCCATGCACAATGCCGCCCAGTTGCTGGTGGGCGTGCATGATTTCACCACGTTTCGTTCGGCACATTGCCAGGCAGACAGCCCGGTGCGGACGCTTGACCAGCTGGACGTGGAGCGCGCGGGCGATGAGGTGCATGTGCACGCCGCCGCGCGATCCTTCCTCCACCATCAGGTGCGTTCGATGGTGGGGTGCCTGGCGCTGGTCGGCCGCGGGGCATGGCGCGCGGCTGATGTGGGAGCGGCGCTGGCGGCCAGAGACCGGGCAGCGCTCGGCCATAATGCGCCGCCTGATGGATTATACTTCATGGAAGCCCGCTATCCCAAAGCGGGTGCGCCGCTTATTTGACGCCGTCGCGCTCCATGCGCTTGCGCTCCATCTTGCGGGCGCGACGCACAGCCGCCGCCTTGTCCCGGGCGCGCTTTTCAGAGGGCTTTTCATAGTGGCGACGCAGCTTCATTT
>CAZFYJ010000286.1:0-2285 GCA_964523215.1 uncultured Sphingomonadaceae bacterium
CTCTCTCGCAGTTGAGCGTCATATTGCTGTAAGACACGACAATGATTGATTTGTCCTCCCTCGTCCAGCCGGACCTTGGCCAGACCGCGCGCAGCATCCACCTTGTCGACAAGCCAGGTTTGGCGGACTGGCTGAATGCGTCGCCTCCGCGCATCCGCAACCATCTGGCCGCCATGCGCTTCACGGCGCGCGCGCATGAGCTGGTCGTGGTGCCGGGCGATGCTGCCGATGACTGGGCGGTGGTGCTGGGCGTGGCCGATGCGGCCAATCTGAAGCCCTGGTGTCTGGCCAAGGTGGCCGAAGTGCTCGCTTCGGGCCAGTATCGGCTCGCGGGCGATGCCCGGCCCGGCGATGCCCTGATTGGCTGGGCACTCGCGCAGCATCGGTTGACCGCCTACAAGAAGCCCGAGGAAAACCCCCAGGGTCCGCGCGTGCTGCTGACCAGCGATCCGGCGCGCAGCGAGGCCGCGATTGCCGAGGCCGAAGCCACCGCCTGGGTACGCGATCTGGTCAATACCCCCGCCGAGGACATGGGGCCTGCTGCGCTGGAAGAAGCCGCCGCCATGCTTGCCCGCACCTATGGCGCGCTGCTCGATGTCACGCGCGGCGATGCGCTGGAGACGCATTATCCGATGATCCATGCCGTGGGCCGCGCGGCGGCGCGCAGCCATGCCCCGCGGCTGATCGAACTGCATTGGGGGCGCGACGACCATCCCAGGGTGGCGATCGTCGGCAAGGGCGTGTGCTTCGACAGCGGCGGGCTGGATATCAAGCCGGCATCGGGGATGCTGCTGATGAAGAAGGACATGGGCGGCGCGGCGCATGCGCTGGCGCTGGCGCAGCTGATCATGCGGATGAAGCTGCCGGTGCGGCTGCACATGCTGGTCGGTGCGGTCGAAAACGCGATCTCGGGCAACGCTTTTCGCCCCGGCGATGTGCTGAAGAGCCGCAAGGGCATCACGGTCGAGATCGGCAATACCGATGCCGAAGGCCGGCTGGTGCTGGGCGATTGCCTGGCCAAGGCAAGCGAAGCGACGCCCGACATCATCCTCGATTTCGCGACATTGACCGGCGCGGCCCGCGTCGCGGTGGGGCCGGACCTGCCCGCCCTGTTCTCGAACAGCGATCCGCTCGCCGATGGGCTGCTCGCCAGCGGCACCACGGTTGGCGATCCGTGCTGGCGGCTGCCGCTATGGCCGGGATACGAAGAGATGTACGCGAGCGACATTGCCGATATCGGCAATAGCGGCGGGTCGTTTGCGGGATCGATTACCGCCGCGTTATTTCTGCAGCGCTTTGTCGGCGAAGGTGTGCCCTGGGCACATTTCGACACTTATGCCTGGCGCCCGACGCCGCGCCCCGGCCAGCCCAAGGGTGGCGAGGCACTGGGGCTGCGCGCGAGCTGGCACTATTTGCGCAGCCGCTATGATGGGAAAACGACCCCGCAATGACGGGGCTTGGACAAATCGCGGCAACTGGGCTATCAGCCCCGGCTGCGCGGTGCCTGGCACCGTCAGGGGCAGACGATGCGGCACGGCTTGAGGGACTGGGGTAATTGACACATTCGACACGTTCTGCGGCGGGATCAGCGCCGGTGGATGCCGGTCTGGCCTTGCAGGACACGGCTGATAGCGGGGCAGGCCACCACCAGCGCTTTGTGCTGAGCGGTCCGGTGGCCGATTATGACCCGCGCGTCACGCCGATTCGTGGCGACCTGGCCGATATCGCGCTCGCCGGAAAATTCTTTGCGCCGCATTATGTCGCGCCGCAGCTTCACCGGGTCGGCGATGCTGCGACGATGCTGCATAAGGCGGGCAGCGCCGATTCCGAGGCCGTCAGCCAGCTACAGCCGGGCGAGGGCTTTGCCCTGCTCGACAGCGCCGGCGACTGGGGCTGGGGCTATGGTGTGCACGATGGCTATTGCGGCTATGTGCGGCTCGATGCGCTGATCCGCGATTCTGCCGAGCCCAGCCATGTCGTGCATGTCCGCCGCGCGCTGGTCTTTGCCGAACCCTCGATCAAGACGCCGATGGTGGCGAGCCTGCCGATGGGCGCGCGGATCGCGGTTCAGGGCGCGAGCGAATGCGGCAAGTTTCTGAAAGTTGCGCAAGGCTGGATATCCGTTCTCCATGCGCTCGGCCTCGATGCGCTGGCCTGCGACCCCGTCGATCGCGCGCTGCAACTGATCGGCGCGCCCTATCTGTGGGGCGGTCGCGGCGGCGATGCGCTTGACTGTTCGGGGCTGGTGCAGCTGGTGCTGATGCTCGCAGGCCATGCCGCCCCGC
>CAZFYJ010000287.1:0-2234 GCA_964523215.1 uncultured Sphingomonadaceae bacterium
CGAACGCCCTCATCCCGATATGAATCTGCCAACCACAGCAGCAGGCCATGCAGAGCGCACGGTCACCGTGAACCAGGCTGAAAGCCCGCACGGCAGGCTCTATGCCCGCAAGCGGATCAGCCGGGCGCAGCTTGAGGCGGGGGCGCGGCTGCAGCGGGACTTTCAGCTCAGCGGGCTTGCGCCCCGCGTCACCATGCAGTGGGACAGCGCATCGCCGCCGCCGCGTCATGCCCGCGGGCCTGCGCATCGTGAAGACAGCATGCCAGCGCGGATGGATGCGCGTCGCCGCTTTGATGCAGCAATGGCACAGCTTGGGCCCGGGCTTGCCGATGTCAGCTGGCGGGTGATCTGCGCTGGCGACACGGTTGTCGAGGCAGAGCGCGCCTTTGGCTGGCCGGGTCGCTCGGGGCGCGTCGTGCTCACGCTCGCGCTCGACCGGCTGGTCAGCTTCTATGGCACCAGTGGTGCCGGATAGGCCGATGCGGTGGCGCGTCAGTCATCCGCACCGGCAGGCAGCCCCTTGAAGCCCTGTGCCACCAGATAGGCCTCGACGCTGGCTTTTCGGCTGGCGGGTGGTTTTGCGTGGCGCACGGTTGCGAAATGTCGTTTCAGCATGGTCAGCACCTCGGCATCGGTGCCGCCGGCAAAGACCTTGGCAACAAATGCCCCGCCGGGCTGCAATGTGCGCATGGCAAAATCGGCGGCGGCCTCCACCAGCGCCATGGTGCGCAGATGGTCGGTCTGCGGATGGCCGACCGTGTTTGCCGCCATGTCGGATAGCACCAGATCGGGTGCCGCGCCCAGCGCCGCGATCAGCTGCTCGGGGGCTTCATCGGCGAGAAAATCCATCTGCAATATGGTGACGCCGGGAATGGGATCGACCGGCAGCAGATCAATCCCGACAATCGCCGCCTGTGGGGCGCGGCGGCGCACCACTTGTGCCCAGCCGCCAGGGGCAATGCCCAGATCGACAATGCGGCGTGCGCCCTTCAGCAGCGAAAATTTCTCGTCCAGCTCCAGCAGCTTGTATGCGGCGCGGCTGCGATAGCCATCGGCCTTGGCCTGGCGCACATAGGGATCCGCCAGCTGACGGCTGAGCCAGCGGGCGGATGATGCCGTGCGCTGCCGCGCGCTACGCAGCTTCTGCCCGGCCCCACGCACGCTGCGCCCACCCGTGCCGCTGCCGCGGCTGTTCATGGGCGTCCCCGCGTTCCTGAACGGGCCATCAGCGCCCGCAAAATGCCCTCGCGGATGCCGCGATCGGCCACGCCCAGCCTTGGCGCAGGCCAGAGATCCAGGATCGCTTCAAGGATGGCGCAGCCCGCCACCACCAGATCGCCGCGTTCGCGCCCGATGCACGGCGTGGCGGCGCGTTCCGCCTCGCTCATCGCGGCGAGATCGGTGCAGATGGCGCGCATGTCATCAGATGCGACGATCAACCCGTCCACCGCCGCACGATCATAATGCGCGAGGCCAAGATAGCGGCTCGCCAACGTCGTCACCGTGCCGCTGGTGCCCAGCAGCCGTCCGCCCGCGGCGGCGCGATCCAGCCGGGCGGCAAAGGGCAACAGCGCCTCGCCCACCATGGCGCGCATCCGCGCATAGGCGGCAATGCGGGCGTCGCGCCCCGCCTGCTCGCTGCCAATCGCCTCGGTCAACGACACCACGCCCCAGGCAATGCTGCACCAGTCGAGCACGGCGGGTGCGCCGGTCGTGGCATCGCGGCGTTCGGGATCGATCAGGATCAGCTCGGTCGAGCCGCCGCCAATGTCGAAGATGAGCGCGGGCCCATTTCCGTCTTCCAGCAGCATGTGACAGCCCAGCACAGCCAGCCGCGCCTCTTCCTCGGCCGAAATAATGTCAAAGCGTATGCCGGTTTCGGCATGCACGCGGGCTACGAAATCACGCCCGTTTTCGGCGCGGCGGCAGGCTTCGGTGGCAACTGAGCGGGCCAGCGTGACATTGCGGCGGCGCAGCTTTTCCGCGCAGATGGAAAGCGCGTGGATGGCGCGGGCAATGGCTGCATCGCTCAGCCGGCCCGAAGCCGCCAGCCCTTCGCCCAGCCGCACGATGCGCGAAAAGGCATCGACAATCACAAAGCCGCTTTGTGCAGGGCGCGCAATCAGCAGGCGGCAATTGTTGGTGCCAAGGTCGATTGCGGCAAAGCTGGGGCGGTAATGCGGGCGCCCCCCGGTGCCACCGCGCCGTTCGTGCGCAGGCGCACGCCCTTCGTG
>CAZFYJ010000288.1:0-2183 GCA_964523215.1 uncultured Sphingomonadaceae bacterium
GGCAGAAGCTGCTGACGCTCGAAGCGATGAAGATGGAACACACGCTGACCGCGCCATTTGACGGCGTCGTGGCCGAGCTCAACGCAGCCGCGGGCGCACAGGTTCAGGTCGAGGCGCTGCTGGTGCGGATCGCGCCCACAGATGCGGGATAGAATCTGCCCCAGGAAAAACGCCCCGGCTGGGGTGGCCGGGGCGCAACAGGGGCAGGGCGGCTGGCTGACATGCGGCGCATATTGGCGGGGGCGCGTGCGCCCGGGCTGTGCCGATCAATTTGAAATCAGCCAGATGAGGACGTAAAGCAGGATCGGAAAGCCAAAGCCAAGCAGCGTCAGGCCGACAAAGCCGATCCGCAGCCACAGCACATCCCAGCCATAGGTCCTGGCAAAGCCGGAGCACACCCCGGCAAGCACGGCATTCTGCTTGTCCTTGCGATAGACGCTGTTCATGTCTCAAAACTCCTTGCAATGATGGTGGGCGTTGCGGGTCAGGCAAGCGACCCAAAGCTGGTGCCCGCGGCAGGCGCAACCGTGACGATGACCAGCATCGCGGTCGAAACGGTTGCGATGGCACATGCGGCAACATAGCTGCGGATGATTTCAAACGAAAAACGGTTCATGATCTTTTCCTTTCGGGTCGCATTGGCACCCCACCATGGGGCGATGCCAGATACATTGCACATAGCGTGCCAACTGCGTTAAGCCGCTGTTCAGCGTGCTTTTTGGCTGTAACGATCTGGATGAAATGCCGATAATTGGGATTTTTCACATATAATCGAAAAAAATGCGATCGATATTGATGTAGCCAAGCCAGATTGGGGACGATAAGGCCTGCGCCTATGCCGATTGCCCGCCTCTCGCTTTCCCATTTTCGCAATCATCGCATGCTCGATCTCGCGCTTGATGCGCTGGGCGGGGGCGGCTTTGTGGTGCTGAGCGGTGCCAATGGCGCGGGCAAGACAAATATTGCCGAGGCGCTGTCGCTGCTCAGCCCCGGGCGCGGCTTGCGCGGCAGCCCGTTTGTCCAGATGGCAACTGCCGGCTCGGGACAGGGATTTGCGATCGCTGCACAACTGGCCGGGGCCGATGGCGGAAGCGATGTGCGGCTTGGCACGGGCATCGCCGCGGATCAGCCCGCCAAGCGGCTGGTGCGGGTGAACGGCGCGGCGGCCTCTGCCAGCAGCCTCGCCGAATGGCTGGCCGTCGTGTGGCTGACGCCGGCGATGGACCGCATATTCATGGAGAGCGCAGGCGCGCGGCGACGCTTTCTCGATCGGCTGGTGCTGGCGGTGAACCCGGCGCATGCCACGCACAGCACCCGCTATGAAGCTGCCATGCGTGCCCGCACCAAGCTGCTGATCGGGGATGCCCCGGCCGATCCGGCGTGGCTCGCCGCGCTCGAGGCGCAGATGGCGGCGCATGGTGCCGCGCTCGACGAAGCGCGTCACGCGCTGGTTGCCGCACTGGCGCAGCGCCTGACGGGCGACAGCGAGGATTTTCTTGCCCGTCCGGATGTTGCGTTGGCCTATGATGATGGGGCGGCCACGCCGTGGGAACCGCCAGCGCTGGCCGCAGCGCTGCGCGAGGCGCGCGGGCGCGATGCAGCCGCCGGGCGGGCGCTGATCGGGCCGCACCGCATCGATCTGGACGTGCACCATGCGCAAAAAGCCATTCCGGCGAGCCTTGGCTCCACCGGCGAGCAAAAGGCGATGCTGATCCGCATCATCCTGGCACATGCGGCCTTGCTGAGTGCAGGTGGTGCACGCCCATTGCTGCTGATCCTCGATGAAGTGGCGGCCCATCTGGACCCTGATCGCCGGGCCGCGCTCTATGCCCGGCTGGCGCAATCGGGTGCGCAATGCTGGATGACCGGCACGGATGCCGATCTGTTTGCCGGCCTTCCCGGCGCTTCGGCGCATTTTCATCTGGACGGCGGGGCGCTGCGCCGGATCGCCTGAAGTCCCGGCGAAGCTTGGGGTTCAGCCGGGCCTGCGCGCCGCGGAGCAGCCGGTGCCGCGGCGAATGGCGGCAAAATCGATATCGAGGACCGGATAGCGTTCCCACCCGATATAGTCGAAATGCCACCATTCGTTGGACATCGGGCGAAAGCCGGCCGACACCATATAGGATTCAAGCCGGGCGCGATTGGCCAGTGCCGCCGCTGGGGCGCCCTGATAGGCGCGATGC
>CAZFYJ010000289.1:0-2182 GCA_964523215.1 uncultured Sphingomonadaceae bacterium
TGAACAGCACGCTGCCGATAATGCCGATGATATTGGCGGCGAGCGGGCTCATGCCGGTCCTTGCGCGCTTTCGAGCAGGGCGAGGAAATCGGGAAAGCTGGTCGCGATGGGCCGCGTATCGTCGATCTCGACGCCGGAATCGCTCACCAGGCCCGCCACCGCAAAACTCATCGCGATGCGATGGTCGAGCATCGTGGCAATCGGGCCGCCGCCCGGCAGCGCCCTGCCACTGCTGCCAGTGATGACTAGGCCATCCTCACGCTCTTCCAAAGCCACGCCGATCGCCTCCAGCCCGCGCGCCATGGTCGCCAGCCGGTCCGATTCCTTGACGCGCAGCTCATCAAGCCCGCTGGTGACGGTCACGCCTTCCGCCATGGCCGCAGCGATGAAAAAGACCGGAAACTCATCAACCATGCTCGGCACGATCGCCGGATCGACGATAATGCCCCTGAGCGTGCTTGCCCGCACGCGCAGGTCCGCGACCGGCTCTCCACCGACAGTGCGTTCGTTGAGTCGCTCGATCTGCCCGCCCATCTGCTCCAGCACCGTGACAATGCCGGTGCGGGTTACGTTCATGCCGACATTCTCAATAATCAGGTCCGATCCCGGCACGATCAGCGCTGCGACGATGAAGAACGCGGCGGACGATGGATCGCCGGGCACGACAATGTCCTGTGCCTTCAGATCACACGGGCCGGTGATCGAAATGTGCCGCACACCGTCCGCATCGACCTCGACCGTCAGCGGGGCGCCGAATCCGGCGAGCATCTTCTCGCTATGGTCGCGCGTGGCGACCGGCTCGATCACCGTGGTGGTGCCCGGCGTGTTGAGCGCGGCGAGCAAAACCGCCGATTTCACCTGCGCCGAAGCAACGGGCAGCCGGTAGGTGATCGGCACCGCCGGCTGCAGGCCGCGGACCATCAACGGCAGCGTACCACCGGGGCTGGCCTGGAATTCCGCGCCCATCTCGCTCAACGGATCGGTGACGCGCGCCATCGGTCGGCGGCTCAATGAGGCATCGCCGGTGAACATCGCGGTGATGGGATGGCTGGCGACCAGCCCCATCAGCAGCCGGGTCGAGGTGCCGCTATTGCCCATATCGAGCGCCTGATCCGGTTGCATCAGTCCGCCGACGCCGACGCCATGCACCATCCAGATGCCGTCTGCGCCGCGCTCGATCGTCGCCCCCATTGCCCGCATCGCAGCGGCGGTGGCGAGGACATCCTCGCCTTCGAGCAGCCCGGAGATACGGCTTTCGCCAACGCACAGCGCCGAAAGCATCAGCGCGCGGTGGGAGATCGACTTGTCGCCGGGGACGCGGATCGCGCCGGTCAGCGCGGAACCTGCGGAAAAGCGGCGCGGACGCGCCACCTCGTCAGCGTGATGGGCCATATTTTCAGTGCATTTCCGTTTGGGCATAATTTGCCGGGGGAGTAAAAGCGACGCAGCTTTTGACAGCGGCACAAAGCTATGGCAAGGCGCACGCCAATTTTCCGGCGGGCCGCGCCCATGCGGGCTTGCTGGATCATGCAACACTTCTCCACATCGCCAACCCGATATACCGAAAACCGAGGCATTATTCATGATCAAGGCTGAATGGGGCGCCAAGCACAGCTGCCCGAAATGCGGCACCCGCTTTTACGATCTTGGCAAGGACGACCCCGTTACCTGCATCAACTGTGGCAACAGCTGGACGCCCGAACCAGTGCTGAAGTCCAAGCAGCCGCTGCCCTTCGAGGAAGAGAAGAAGAAGGTCATCGAGAAGGAGGACGTGGATCTCGCCGACGAGGATCTGGACATCGACGAGGACGGCGATTCGCCGGACAATGATGTCGATCTGGGCGGAGACGACGATCTGGGCGTTGCCGCTGCGGACGACGACGACGAGGAAAGCTGAGCCTTTCCGACGGACAGGTGAAATATGAGCAAGGGGCAAAATTGCCCCTTGCCACCTCCGGATCGCTCGACTAAAGGGCGGTCCTTCCCGACGCCGGGGGTCAAGAACCGGCGAAGATGGGGCCTTAGCTCAGCTGGGAGAGCGCTACACTGGCAGTGTAGAGGTCAGCGGTTCGATCCCGCTAGGCTCCACCATTTTTCCTCGACATCGCAAGGTTCCTAGCGTCAGAGTTGGCGCTGACGGGGCGCGTGGCATTGCACCAGCGCGGCGGCGGAGGGTGATACA
>CAZFYJ010000290.1:0-2179 GCA_964523215.1 uncultured Sphingomonadaceae bacterium
TTGCGGCGGGCGAAATCCTCTATGCTGGCATAGCGCCCGCCCTTTTCGCGCATGGCGACGATCTGCACCGCGCTCTGCATGGATGTGCCGGTGGCGCGGGCGATCTTGTCGGCGCTGCTGCTGTTGAGATCGACTTCAGCAACAGCGAGTAAACCCACGATGACGCTGCCGCCTTTCAACTCCTGAATGGGCTCTACCCACCGGCGTATGACGGGAGGGGTACGGGACACACGCGCCTTCGCGTCTTCAGCGGATTGCTTGGCGCGCTCCACCGCTTCAAGGACGACGAAGGCCAGCCGCCCATCCGGACCGACCTTCATCGGCACCTCTTGCGCGCCGCCGAACACCTCCACGCTGTACTCGCCCGGCTCCAGCCCGGCGAGGCGCACTTCGCCCTTGCCGTCGCTGGGGACGATGATCGGCGCATTGCCGGGCTTCTTCTTGATGACGACGCCAACGCCCGGGATTCCGGCGCTCGCAAGCGCCGGGCTGGCCCACAGCGCCGTCGCGCCCGCCGCCATCAGCACCGCACCCTGCTGCACCGGCGAAAGCGAGGCGAGGCCGCTGGCGGCAAGCATGGTTGCGGCGATGGTCCGTTTGCGTCTGGTCATGGTCCGTGCTCCGTCTTTCAAGGCTGGGTGAAACTGAAATTGTCGCTGATCAGCACGGTCACGCCCGCATCAGCACGGTTGACGAAGACCGCCCAGCTGTGGGCACCCGCCGGGATCGATCCGGGCGCGGCCCGATACTGGTAACTGGCGTTGCCCGCCGCATTGCTGATGAACTGGCCGATCTGCACCCACGGGCCGAAACTGTGGTTGCCGGTGGGGGTGGTGCCGTTCTTGTCGAGGAAGACGATGTAGGTCTTTTTCGGCAAGAGGCCGCTCATCTGCATTTGCAGCTTGAGCGGGCCGGTTGCGCCCTGCGGCTGGCTGACACGGATCGAGCCATGTGAGCCGGGGATCTGGTGCTGGTTCTGATAGGCCGTGCCGGGGAACATCGCGCCTGCGCCTCTAAGCGGTGTGGCGGGTGCTGCCGATGCGGGCTGCACGGTGGCTGCGGCGAGCATGGCGGCGGCAAGAGCAAAGGTCAGGGCACGCATTGGCTGGCTCCAGCTGTTGGTCGACCGCGATCTTCTTTCCGCTTGACGATTTGCACCATCCCCAATTCATGGGGGGTGTTCAGCGATGAACAAACCCTTTTGTAAAAAGCATTTTCTTGATTAGAACCGCGCGGGGACAACGGACAGGGGCGTTACAACCGATGTGGCAGGGATGGCGTCTGTTCGGTCTGCTGAGCGCCGCGCTCTGCATTGCCGCCGGGATCGTCAGCTGGCTCACCGTCCCCGATTTCGCGAGCATCTCCGGTTTCCGCATCGACAAGGGCAATGCCCCAGTGATCAACATTGCGCTGGCAGGCCCGCCGCATGAGGACCTGCTGCTTTATCTGCCTTCGCATGGCGGCCGCGTCGATGTGTCGCTGGGCGGCGATGATCCGGTCAATCGGCGGATTGTCGGCACGGTATCGGAAGTGAGCGGCTCGCAGCTGACGCGCGACCGGCAGTTCGGCACGCTGACAATCCCTGCGGAATTGGGGCTGACGGGCGATGGCCCGCTGCGCCTGGCCCAGCGCGACAATTATCAGTCCATCGGCATGACGCCTGCCTATCTCGGGCCGCAATCGGCGATCGAGCCGGTGGTCGAACAGCACCGGCGGATCGGGCGCGCCATGCAGCTGGTCCTGCCGATCACCGCGGTGGTCACCATCCTGGTCTCGACCCTGCTGATCTTCTTTTCTCGCAAGCCGCTCAAATATCTGCTGCTGATCGGCGCGTTTGCGTGCCAGCTCGTGGTTGAGCTGGCCGACGAACTGACTCCCTCGCTTCCGGCGATGGAATATGTCATGCCGTTCATGTCGGTCGCGGCCAACTGCATGATCATCATGGCGATTGCCGTGTGGACGGCGGCTCCGGCACATCACCGCCGCTATGTCCTGTGGTCGTCGCTGGCGATGGCGCTGGTCCTGCTGACGGATTTAGAACTCGCCTCCTCTCTAAATACGGATTCTGCAATAATGGCTATCCGTCGATTTATTGCCAGGAGAGGTGAGCCTAAGATTATCTGTTGTGATAATGGCACGAATTTTCATGGTGCAGAGAACGAGATGAAAGCTGCTATTG
>CAZFYJ010000291.1:0-2163 GCA_964523215.1 uncultured Sphingomonadaceae bacterium
CCGATCCGGGCCGGATCGCCCGCGCCTCGACCGCGGCAAACGCATCTTCCTCGCAATCAAAGCAATGCGCCGGCCCGCTGAACTGAAGCCGGTCCATGCCGGCAACCTTCACGATTGCGCCCTCGGGCGCGAGGCTGCCGCGCAGGCCGACGACACCGCCTGTCGGCGTGATTGGCGCGTCCGCCGGATAAATCACTTTCTGATCCGGGTTCCACACAATCTCTTCGAGATTTTCGCCGATCGTCCGCCCGGTCACGGTCATGCAATCGCCATTGAAGAGCCCTTCATCGAGCAGCGACTTCATCAGCATGTAGACGCCCCCGGCCTCATGCATGTCACGCGCAACATAGCGCCCGCCCGGCTGGAGATCAGCCATATAGGGCGTCGATTTGAAGATTTCGGTCACATCAAAAAGGTCGAATGATATGCCTGCTTCATGTGCCATCGCCGGAAGATGCAGCGCCGCATTGGTCGATCCGCCCGTTGCGGCGACCACTCGTGCCGCATTTTCGAACGCCGCGCGCGTGCAAATATCGCGGGGGCGGATGTTGCGCGCCAGCAATTCCATGATCTGAACGCCTGCCGCATGGGCAATCTGCTCGCGGCTGGCATAAGGCGCGGGGGCCATGTTCGAATTGGGCAGGGAAAGGCCGATCGCCTCTCCCACACAGGCCATGGTGTTGGCCGTATATTGCCCGCCGCACGCGCCATGGCCTGGGCAGGCAACGCGCTCCAGCTCCTCAAGCTCGGACAGCGGGCAGGCCCCGGCTGCATATTTGCCGACCACTTCGAACACATCTTTCACGGTCACATCAGCATCGCGGAAACGGCCAGGCAGAATAGAGCCGCCATAAACGAAGATCGATGGCACGTTGAGCCGCAACATCGCCATCATCATGCCGGGCAGCGACTTATCGCAGCCGGCAAAGCCGATGAGCGCATCATAGCAATGGCCGCGCACCGAAAGCTCGACCGAATCGGCAATCACTTCGCGGCTCACGAGCGATGATTTCATCCCCTGATGGCCCATGGCGATTCCGTCCGTCACCGTAATGGTGTTGAACCGGCGCGGCATGCCGCCTGCTGCATTCACCCCGGCGCGGGCCACGTCGGCCTGGGCATCCAGCGTGGTGTTGCATGGTGCACTGTCATTTCCGGCGCTGGCGACGGCGACAAAGGGCCGGGCAATCTCCTCTTCGGTGAGGCCCATGGCATAATAATAGCTGCGATGCGGCGCGCGTTCCGGGCCGACCGAAACATGGCGGCTGGGCAGTGTGGATTTGTCGAAGCTGTGAGTCACATTCGGTTTCCTGCTGAGGCGTTTCCTGCCGGGATCACGGCTGAATCTCTCTTTCAACAGGAATGATCATGGCGCAAGATGATTGCGGCATTTTTCCAAAATCTGCGCGATCATTTCAGCAAAGCGTGCCTGTCCCGCCTGCGTGCCGACGAGATCCTGTCGCATTTCGAGCCCAAGATAGGGAATGTTGTTCGCCTCGGCGTGGCGGTTCATCGTATGGTTCAGCTGCTTGCCTGAATAGGGCAGCTGATCGCCCACCAGCAGGCCGGCATCGGCAAAGAGCGGGATGGCGAGGCGCGCCAGCCGGTCATCATCATTGTAGAGCACGCCCAATTCCCACGGGCGGCGCTCCTCCCGGCTCGACAACGCGGGGGTGAAGCTGTGAAGCGAAAGGATCATCAGCGGGCGGGCCACTGCAATCAGCTGTGCGATCTGCGCGTGATAGGGATGGTAAAATCGGGCGATCCGGCTGCTTCTGTCATCTTGATCGAGTCGATTTCCGGGGATGGGATGGCCATCGCTCGCTTCCGGAATGAGGCCCGGCGCATCAACATCGCGGTTCATGTCAATCACCAGCCGCGAAACCGCGCCCATGATGGCGGCATCGGCGCTGCCCCGTTCAAGCAACAGCTGCGCCACTGGTTCAACCCCGATATCGAGCGCAATATGCGTCGCCAGCAGATCCGGACTGATCCCCAGCATGATGTCATCCGGCACATGCGCACTGGCGTGATCGGCAATGATCAATATCCCTGAACTGCGAGGCTTTCCCAGCAGGCGTACATGCTCGGCATCCAGCGGTGCGCTCATCGCAGTTGGCCCCGCTTGCGCCACCATTCAGGAGGGATCTGCGCCTCTGCGGC
>CAZFYJ010000292.1:0-2142 GCA_964523215.1 uncultured Sphingomonadaceae bacterium
ACCGAGATGAAGGAACGCCCGGATATCGAGCTGTTCGGCCCGCTGCTGCAGGTCATCCGTGTGGACAGCTTTGATGCCGCGCTGGCCGAGGCCAACAACACCCGCTTTGGCCTGTCTGCCGCGCTGGTGGGCGGGACGCCCTCGCAATATGATCAATTCTGGGCAACGGTGAAGGCTGGCGTGATCAACTGGAATCGCCCGACCAATGGTGCATCCTCCGCGGCGCCCTTTGGCGGGGTCGGCCTTTCGGGCAATCATCGCCCAAGCGCTTATTATGCCGCTGATTATTGCGCCTATCCCGTCTCTTCGAGCGAAACCGAGTCGGCGCGCGCCTCCATCGGCATTGGCCTGATGGATTCCGATGTCGCCCAGCTGGCGCACAACGCGCAGGCGCACAATGTGCCGGCTGGCGAAAGCGTGCCCGCAACCGGCAAATAATTCTATGCCCCGCTAAATCAGCAATAGGGTTGTGCCGCATGGGCGGCTTGGCCATGATGCCGCCATGGACCAAGGCCCGATCTGGCTGGTGGGCGCCGGCCCTGGCGACCCCGATTTGCTGACGCTGAAGGCCGCACGGCTGATCGCGGCGGCTGATGTTATCGTGCATGATGGTCTGGTGGGCGATGCCATTCTTGCCCTTGCTCCGGCGCATGCACGCCTGATTTCGGTGGCCAAGCAGCGCAGTCGCCATTCGGTGCCGCAATCCGGCATTCATGCGATCCTGGTGCGCGAGGCACTGGCCGGGCACCGGGTTGTGCGGCTCAAGGGAGGCGATCCGTTCATCTTCGGGCGCGGCGGCGAAGAGGCAGAGGCTTGCCGCGCGGCCGGGCTGGCCGTGGAGATTGTGCCCGGCATTTCGGCGGCGCTTGGTGCCGCAGCGCAATTCGCCCTGCCGCTCACCCATCGGGATGCTGCCAGCGTGGTCAGCTTCGTTGCCGGGCAGTGCAAGGGTCTTTCGGATCAGAACTGGGCCGGGCTGGCAGGCAAGGGCCGCACCCTGGTCATCTATATGGGGGTCGCGACCACCGCGGATATCAGCGAAAAGCTGATCGCCGACGGGCTTTCGCCCGACACACCGGTCGCCGTGATCGAACAGGCCAGCCGCCCCGGTGCCCGCGCGCTGCGCACGCTGCTGACCGATCTGGGCGGCATGATCGCGCGCGAGGCGGTGCAATCGCCTGCGATCATCGTGGTCGGCGATGTGGTGCTGAAGGCGGATGCGCAGGATGTGCTGCGCGCGTTTGCGAAGGAAGCGGAGCGGCTGGCGTGAAAATCTTGACCGGAAATGATCTTGCCTCGGGTGCCGTCACCTGGTGGGCGGGCGGCTGGTGGTCGCTGCATGTCGAGGATGCGGTCGATGTCGGCGAAGGCGGCGAGGCCATTCTCCATGCCGAGGAAGGTGCCCGCCGGGTGAACGCGCCCTATATCATCGAGGCGGTCGCCACCCCGGATGGTCCGCGCCCGGCCCACATCAAGGATCGGGTGCGTGCGCTCGGCCCCACGGTGCGCCCGGATCTGACGCTGAAGCCAGCCGATCCCCATGTCGGCGAATGGGTGATCTGACATGTACAAATATGACAATTACGACCAGGCGATCGTGGACGCCCGCGTGGAGGAATTCCGCGATCAGGTGAAGCGCCGCCTTGCGGGCGAGATCAGCGAGGATCAGTTCAAGCCGCTCAGGCTGATGAACGGCCTCTATCTGCAACTGCACGCCTATATGCTGCGCGTGGCCATTCCCTATGGCACGCTCGATTCGCGCCAGATGCGGATGCTCGCCCATATCGCCCGCCGATATGATCGCGATTACGGCCATTTCACCACGCGGCAGAATATCCAGTATAACTGGATCAAGCTGGAGGAATGCCCCGATCTGCTGGCGGAGCTCGCCAGTGTCGAGATGCACGCGATCCAGACGAGCGGAAATTGCATCCGCAACATCAGTTCGGATCAATATGCCGGCGCCGCTGCCGACGAGATTGCCGATCCGCGCCCCTGGGCGGAGCTGCTGCGCCAATGGAGCAGCTTTCACCCCGAATTCAGCTATCTGCCCCGCAAGTTCAAGATCGCGGTGATCGCAGCGGATGAAGACCGCGCGGCCATGCGCCTCCATGATATCGGCATCCAGCTGGTGACGCGAGA
>CAZFYJ010000293.1:0-2129 GCA_964523215.1 uncultured Sphingomonadaceae bacterium
CAGCGTGTCGCGGTTCTTCACATGCGCCAGCTCGTGCGCCATCACGCCTTCGACCTCGTCACGGCTCAGCATCTGAAGCAAGCCGGTCGTGGCGGCGACGGCGGCATTTTCCGGGTTGCGCCCCGTGGCAAACGCGTTGGGCGCATCCTGATCGATAACATAAACGCGCGGCATGGGCAGCCCACCACGCTCGGCCAGACGGGCGACGAGATTGTAGAAATCGGGATGGCTCTGCGCATTCACCTCGACCGCATTGTGCATTTTCAGCACGATCTTGTCGGCATTCCAGAAGGTGAACAGGTTCATGCCCGCCGCGACCAGCAGCGCGATCACCGCGCCGCCCGATCCACCCAGCGTATAGCCCAGCGCCATAAACAGCGCGGTCAGCGCTGCCAGCAGCATGGTGGTCTTCAATCCGTTCATCTCGGTTCAAAATCCTTGTCTGACATTGCATGCCCGGCGCTTCACATCGCGCGGCGCACGCCCCATATGCCCCGATGAAATGTAGGAATGCCGCGCCGGTTTTCAATCGATCGGCCGGCCCAGCCCAAGGGACGCAGCATGCCAGATATCCCCCGCGCGACGCGCCGACCCGACCATGTCAAGCCGCCTGCGCATTGGGGCAAATCCCCGCCCGTGCCTGCGCCCCAGCCGATCGCTGCGAGCGATGCCGAAGAAGCCGCCAAAGGCCCGACGCGCTTCGGCGACTGGGAGCACAAGGGCATCGCGATCGATTTCTGATCATCTGTCACCTGGGCTGACACGACTTTTCAAGCTTTGCGCTGCATGCTATTGACACGATTGTCAGTGAAAAGGCGAGTGAGCTATCCATGTCCGAACCGGTTTTTCGTCACCCTGAGCGGCCGATCCCCAGATTCCGCCCGTTCAAGGCGCTGCACCATTTCCGCAAGCTGATCGCGGATAAGGAGGATACCGAGCAAGTCTTCCATATCTTTCAAAGCCTGCCACGGCTGAAGCTGGCCGACGAGATCCGCAGCTTCGTGTATAGTGATGCTGGCCGTCAATTGCGCCAAAGCGAACCCTATCTCCCCGATATTCTCGACGATCATGCACGCCTGCGCGCCATGCCCAAGGGCAGCGTTGCGCATGCCTATGTCGACTTCATGGAGCGCGAGGGGCTGTCGGCCGCAGGACTGGTCGCCGAATATGATCGGTTCCAGGGGAATCGCCGCTATGGCGACATGATCGAATATTATGTCAACCGGCTGCGGGACACGCATGACCTGTTGCACGTGCTGACCGGCTATGGCCGCGATTCGCTGGGTGAGGCGTGCGTGCTGGCGTTCACCTATGGGCAGAACCCATCACCCGGCAATATCTTCATCGCCTATATGGCCGCGCTGAACATAAAGCGGACGATCAAAAGCGATGCCCCGGTGTTCAAGGCGGTGAACGAAGCCAGGCGGCTGGGCAAGGCCTGCCCGCGCATTGCCGAACAGCCGATGCTCTCGCTGCTCGCCGAGCCGCTGGTGGCAGCGCGCAAGCGGCTCAACATCGACGAGCCGCGTTATTATGCGCTGGCGCACGACCGGCTGCGTGCAAGCGGCATCGATCCTTACAATCTTCTCGGCAACCCGCAGCCCGCCTGAAGATCAGCCGGGCAACGAACGCATTGCTGCGAGCACACGCTCGCTCCATTCGCGGCGGCAAATCAACAGATCGGGCATGTATGTGTCGGCCCGGTTATAGACGAGCGGCGATCCGTCGGCGCGGCTGACATGCAGGCCGTGCGCGGCGGCGACCGCAACGGGCGCGCAGCTGTCCCATTCATATTGCCCGCCGGTGTGGAGATAGATTTCCGCCTCGCCGCGCACCACCGCCATCGCCTTGGCGCCGGCGCTGCCCATCGGTACGAGCTCTGCGCCCAGGATTTCCGCGATCGCCAATGCCTCCTTGGCCGGACGGCTGCGGCTGACCAGCATGCGCGGGATCGGCGCACCGGGCGTAAGGGGCTGCGGCTGGTCGCTGCGCAACACGAGGTCGAGACCGGGCAGGGCGACCGCGCCGATCGTCGCCACGCCGTCAATCGCCAGTGCCACATGCACCGCCCAGTCGGCGCGCGCCTCGCCATATTCGCGGGTGCCGTCGACCGGATCGACGATCCACAC
>CAZFYJ010000294.1:0-2124 GCA_964523215.1 uncultured Sphingomonadaceae bacterium
CTGTGTTGACATCGCAGGGGTCGCAAGTTCAATCCTTGCTACGCCCACCATTTTTCTCTTCAGCCCCGTCCCGCCGATCGCGATGTGCCTCGCGCTTTCATCTGCACGGCACACGCATCTGCCCGCAGCTCACGGGATCAGCAGGCTCGAATCGCCATAGCTGTAAAAGCGGTAGCCTTGCGCGATCGCATGCGCATAGGCGGCATGCATCGTCTCCAGCCCCATCAGCGCGCTGACCAGCATGAACAGCGTGGATTTGGGCAGGTGAAAATTGGTGATGAGGCCGTCAATCGCGCGAAAACGATAGCCGGGCGTGATGAAAATGTCCGTATCGCCGGCAAAGGGCCTGATGCGGCCATCCTCTGCGGCTGCGCTTTCGATGAGGCGCAGGCTGGTGGTGCCCACCGCGATGATCCGCCCGCCGCCTGCGCGCACTGAATTCAGCCGATCCGCCACAGCAGGCGTGATTCGCCCCCATTCGCTGTGCATCACATGATCATCCGTATCCGAAACCTTGACGGGCTGGAATGTGCCGGCGCCCACATGCAATGTCAGCATTTCATGCGTGATGCCACGTGCGGCGAGCGACGCCATCACGGCATCGGTGAAGTGCAGGGCCGCGGTGGGCGCGGCAACGGCCCCGTCTTCGCGCGCAAACATCGTCTGATAATCGTTCCGGTCCTGCGCATCCACGCCGCGCTTGCGCGCAATATAGGGCGGCAGCGGCATGGTGCCCGCACGCTCGAGCAGCAGCTCGACCGGCTCATCGCCATGGAAATTCAGGGTGAAGCTGCCATCGGCATGGCGGGCCTGCGCCTGCGCGGTGACGCCCGCGCCGAAATCGATCACATCGCCTGCCTTCAGCCGCTTGGCATTGCGGATGAAGGCCTGCCAGCGGCGCAGATCGATGCGCTTGTGCAGCGTTGCGCCAATCTGGGCCGCAACCCCGCCCGCGCTGATGCGCACGCCTTCCAGCTGGGCCGGGATCACGCGGGTATCGTTGAACAGCAGGCAATCGCCGGGGCGCAGCAGGCTGGCAAGATCGCGCACGCCATGATCGCTGATAAGCCCCTTGTTGACATGCAGCAGGCGCGCCGCATCGCGCGGAACCGCAGGGCGCAGGGCAATGCGATCGGGCGGCAGATCGAAATCGAAAGCGGAGATATCCATGGCTGCCCGCGCATATGCGAGCGCCGCTGCGAAATCAAAAGCTTTGCTGTTCGGGCGGCGGGCTGGCCGGGTCCGGCGCGGGGGCGGGCGTCGGCTGGGGCCGCGGCGGATAGGCCGGCTCTGGCCGCTTGTCTGCGCACACGGAGGCCTGCATCATGATGCTGGGCTCGGCCGGCGGCTCGCCCCGCGCAATCGCATCCACCCATTGCATGCCGGAAATCACCCGGCCAAAGGCGGTATACTGATTGTCGAGATACAGGCTGGGCTGCAGGACGATGAAAAACTGGCTGTTCGCGCTGTTGGGATCGGGCGTGCGCGCAGCCGATACCACGCCGCGCACGTGCGGAAAGGCACTGAATTCAGCTGGCAGATCGGGCAGCTTTGATTCGCCTGTCCCCGTCCCTGTCGGATCGCCCGTCTGAGCCATGAAGCCTTCGATCACGCGGTGGAATTTGTGCCCGTCGTAAAAGCCCTCGCGGGCCAGCAGCTTCACCCGCGCGACATGGGCGGGCGCGATATCCGGGCGCAGCTGGATGACGACGCGGCCACCTGTGCTGAGATCGAGGCACAGCTGCTGTTCGGGATTGCCGGTGATGCCCGGCACCGGGGCAGACCAGTTTGGCGTCGAAACGGGGGCAGGCGCCGGGGATGGAGCGGGCGTTGGCGCATCCGGGCTGCCGGGGGCTTGCGCCATCAGCGGCGCGCAGGCCACCAGCCCGAGCAGGAGAGCAGCGGATCGGCGGAGAATCAGATGTGGCATGAATATTCCCGTGGACATGAAGCGCAAGTGCGGCGGCGATTAGGCTGCAGCGGATGAACGACGGATGAGCATCACCGGCCCTTGCGCCCCAGCTGCGTGACGCGTGAGTCCACATCGCTGCGCACGGCCGGCGTCACGAATTTGCCGATATCGCCGCCATAAAGCGCGATTTCCTTCACCAGGCGGCTCGCAAT
>CAZFYJ010000295.1:0-2098 GCA_964523215.1 uncultured Sphingomonadaceae bacterium
GGGGCATCGGCAGGCTTGCGCTCATAAACCGGGGGCAGCCCGCGCCCCAGCAATATCTTGCGCCGCAGCTCCAGCTCTTCGGGCGTCTCATAACATGGATAGACCCGGCCCGCCGCGCGCAGCCGCTCAAACGCCGCCTCATAAAGGGCAAAGCGCTGTGACTGGCGCACCTCGCCATCCGGCGAAAGCCCCAGCCAGGCGAGATCGGCACGAATGCCCTCCACATAATCCTCGCGCGAACGATCCTGATCGGTATCGTCGATGCGCAGCAGAAAACGCCCGCCAAATTTCCTCGCCCACAGGAAATTGTGCAGCGCCGTGCGCACATTGCCGACATGCAGATGCCCGGTGGGCGAGGGCGCAAAACGGGTGATGATCGTCATGCGCCCTGATATAGGCTGGCATACGCGATAAAGCGAGAGGGAGGCAGAAATGCGGGTCATTTTCAGCCGCAAGGGATTTGATGGCGGCTCAGGCGGAGGACCCTCACCCATCATTGGCGGCCGTCCGCTCAGCCTGCCCATACCTGCCGTTCCAAACAGCAACCAGCATAGCGCCACCCGCTACTGCGACATCGGGCTTGGCGATCATGCAGCGCGCATGGGCAAAGCGGTGCTCGCTGACGATTACTGCCACCATGATCCCTTTTTCACAGCAGACGGGCGCTGTGCCTTTGGACAGGAAGCCGCAGCGCAAGGGCATCTGGCCAAACAGGGCATCGGGCCTGGCGACATATTTCTGTTCTTCGGGCTGTTTGCCGGTCCCGAGAAGGACAAGCCGCATCATCGCATCTTCGGCCACATGATCATCGCTGATGTCCGCCGCCCCGGCGCGCGCCCTTCGCATGGCGATGCGCCTGACTTTGCACCAGACCACCCACATTATATCGTTCGCGATCCGTGCCAGTCCCGCTACAATGCGAATAACACGGTTTATCTGGGGCATGGCGCCCTGGCACATCAGGCGCTCGCTGCGCTCAGATTGACGGCAGACGACGAACATAATCCCGACCGTCTTGTCAGCCTGTGGCAGGTGCCGCCATGGCTCAAGCAGATTGGGCTCACTTATCATGGGGCTGCGTGGCGCTGGAAAAGCATTGGCAACGCACAGCTATTGCGTACAGTTGGCCGGGGGCAGGAATTTGTGGCGCATATTGGCGAACACGGGGAAGCACGCGCATGGCTCAAAGAAATAGTCGCAGCAATTCAGGCGCGATAATCGCACTGTCGGCTTTGCCTGTGCTGTTCCTTTCCTCATGCGCGCCATCTGCGCCCACGCCGACCCGCATATCTCAACTGCAAGAACTGGCTGATGCCGCCTGCATGTGCGACCGCAAAGATGCCAAGCATCGCGGCTATGATCACAAAAATCCTACGCCATGCTGGCGCGAACTTGATGCCGGGCTGAAAGCGGTCGACTGGGCCTATATGCCCGTGGCGGCAGACGGACCAATGAGCTCGGCGGCAATCTGTGTCGGCACAAAAGGCGGCCCGAACTCCGATGCCGATGATTGCGCGGCGCAGCGCATGCTGTGGATCGCTCGCCCGCTTGGCGCGTGTTCAAAGGCTGAACAGGAAGACTATATGACGCGCTTCAATGAATGCCTGAGCGCTCAAGGCGGTGATGAAATATCCTGCGCCAACAATCTGCTGAAGGGCGCACCCCTCACCCGCTTCTGAACGCGTTGGTGATGGGATAGCGCCGGTCGCGGCCAAAGTTGCGCGTGCCCAGCTTCACCCCCGGCGGGGCCTGGCGGCGCTTATATTCGGCAATGTAGAGCAGCCGTTCGATCCGCTCCACCGTGGCGCGATCATGCCCGGCGGCCACCACCTCGTCGACGGAGAGTTCCTGCTCCACCAGCCCCAGCAGGATCGGATCGAGCAGATGATAATCGGGCAGGCTGTCACTGTCTTTCTGATCCGGCCGCAGCTCTGCCGATGGCGGCCGGGTGATGATCGCCTCGGGAATGACCGGGCCATCGGGGCCAAGGCCAATACGGGGCTTTTGGTGGTTGCGCCAGCGCGCAATGGCAAAGACGGTCGTCTTGTAGGCGTCTTTCAGCGGATTATATCCGCCCGCCATATCGCCATAGATGGTC
>CAZFYJ010000296.1:0-2033 GCA_964523215.1 uncultured Sphingomonadaceae bacterium
AATGCCCAGCTTGATATCGACGCGGGTCTTGCGCCCCTTGGCCACGGCAATGTCGATCAACTGGCCGACCCCGGCAACATCGAGGCTGACGAACGGATCGGTCGGATAAATGCCCTTGTCGACATAATGGGTGAGAAAGCGCGCCGCATCGTCGCGGCTGACGCCCAGCGTCGTCTGGGTCAGATCATTGGTGCCAAAGGAGAAGAAAGCGCCCACTTCGGCGATCTCGTCCGCCATCAATGCGGCGCGGGGCAGCTCGATCATCGTGCCGACCAGATATTCGATCCGCTTGCCCTGTTCGGCAAAGACCGCCTCTGCCGCCTTGTCCACCACATCCTTCATCAGCTCCAGCTCACGCCGGGTCGCGACCAGCGGGATCATGATTTCGGGGACGGGTGCCGTGGGCAGCGCGCAGGCCGCCTCGAAAATGGCCCGCGCCTGCATTTCATAGATTTCGGGGTAAGTGACACCCAGGCGGCAGCCGCGATGGCCCAGCATCGGATTGAATTCGTGCAGCTCTGCGGCGCGCTGCTTAAGCGCTTCGATGCCGACCCCGGCGGCCTCTGCCACTTCGGCAAATTCGCTCTCTGCATGCGGAAGGAATTCGTGCAGCGGCGGATCGAGCAGGCGGATGGTGACCGGCAGGCCCGCCATCACCGCGAAGATCGCGGCGAAATCCTTGCGCTGTTCGGGCAGCAGCCGGTCCAGCGCGGCCCGCCTGCCCTTTTCATCCTCGGCAAGGATCATCTGGCGCACAGCCGTGATGCGGCTGGCATCGAAGAACATGTGCTCAGTGCGGCACAGCCCGATACCTTCAGCGCCGAATTCACGGGCGACTTGGGCATCGTGCGGGGTTTCGGCATTGGCGCGCACCTTCATCCGGCGGCTGGCATCGGCCCATTCCATCAAAGTGCCGAAATCGCCCACCAGTTCGGGCTGAAGCGTGGGCACGGCCCCCGCCATCACTTCGCCGGTCGCGCCGTCGATGGTGATGATATCGCCTTCCTTCAATTCGCGCCCGGCAATGCGCAGCCGCCGCGCCGCCATATCGATCGCAAGCCCGCCCGCCCCGGAAACACAGGGCCGCCCCATGCCGCGCGCCACCACGGCCGCATGGCTGGTCATCCCGCCCCGCGCAGTGAGGATGCCTTTGGCCGCGTGCATGCCGTGAATATCTTCCGGGCTGGTTTCGACGCGGACGAGGATCACGGCCTCGCCCATGTCGCTGCGCCGTTCGGCACTATCGGCATCAAACACGATCGCGCCCGATGCTGCCCCCGGCGAGGCGGGCAGCCCCTTGGTCAGCACATCGCGCGGCGCCGCCGGATCGAGCGTGGGGTGCAGCAGCTGATCGAGCGCCATCGGATCGACGCGGCACACCGCCTCATCCCGGGTGATCAGCCCTTCGGCCGCCATATCGACCGCGATCCTGAGCGCCGCCTTGGCCGTGCGCTTGCCCGAACGGGTTTGCAACATCCACAGCTTGCCGCGCTCTACAGTGAATTCAATATCCTGCATGTCGCGATAATGGCGCTCCAGCGTGTCAAACACGGCTGCAAGCTCTGCATAGGCCCCGGGCATGGCCTCTTCCATGCTGAGCGGTTTGGCCCCAGCCGCCTCGCGCGCGGCCTTGGTCAAATATTGGGGCGTGCGGATGCCCGCAACCACGTCTTCCCCCTGCGCGTTGATCAGATATTCGCCATAATAGGCGTTTTCACCCGTCGCCGGATCGCGGGTGAAGGCAACGCCCGTCGCCGAGGTATCGCCCATATTGCCAAACACCATCGCCTGCACGTTGACCGCCGTGCCCCAATCGCCGGGAATGGCATTCAGCCGGCGATAGACCTTGGCACGCTCGCTTTCCCAGCTGGAAAAGACCGCGCCGATGGCGCCCCAAAGCTGTTCGTGCACATCCTGCGGAAAAGGCTTGCCCCACTGGCTTTCGACCAGCTGCTTATAGGCACCAACCAGCGCCACCAGATCGCCCGCCTCCAGATCGGTATCGAGGAAAAGCCCGCGATCTTCCTTTGCCA
>CAZFYJ010000297.1:0-2028 GCA_964523215.1 uncultured Sphingomonadaceae bacterium
TGCTGGTCATTGCCTTGGCCCGCCGCGTGCGATGTGCCCCGATGGCAAAGCGATGCGCCTCATCCCGCAGGCGCTGCACATAGAAGAGCAGCGGCGCATTCAGCGGCAGCATCCGCTCTTCGCCACTGGGCATATGGAACATCTCGCGCCCGGCATTGCGATCCGGCCCCTTGGACACCCCCACCAGTGGCACATCTTCGACGCCCAGTTCTTCCAGCGCGCCGCGCACCGCGCTTACCTGGCCCTTGCCGCCATCAATGATCAACAGATCCGGCCACAGCCCGCGATCCCGATCCGGATCCTCTTCCTGAACCCGGGCAAATCGCCGCGCCATCACCTCGCGCATCATTGCAAAATCATCGCCTGGCCGCGTTTCGGCGCGCTTGATGTTGAACTTGCGATAATGATTGCGGGCAAAGCCTTCGGGCCCGGCGACCACCATCGCCCCCAGCGCATTGGTGCCCTGAATATGGCTATTGTCATAGATTTCAATGCGCTGAGGTGGCTCGGCAAGATCGAGAAACTCGGCAAGCTCGCGCATCAGCCGCGCCTGTGTGCTGCTTTCGGCGGCCCGCCGCTCCAGCGCCTCACGGGCATTTTTTTCAGCCTGGCGAATCAGCCGGGCGCGATCGCCCCGCTGTGGCGCGGCAATCGAGACACGATAAGCGCAGCGGCTCGACAGCGCCTGCTCGATCAGCGGCGCATCGGGCAACATGCGATCGAGCAGGATCGTGCGCGGCGGCGGCACGTCCTCGTAAAACTGCACCAGCATCTGTGCCAGCACATCATCCGCGGCAACGCCGGCCACATGCGCCGGGAAAAAGGCCCGGTGCCCCCAATTCTGCCCGCCCCGGATGAAGAAGCCCTGCACGGCAATCACGCCCTCGCGTTCGGCCAGCGCGAAGATATCGGCATCGCCCACGGCAGACGCATTGATCGCCTGGGAGCCCTGAATGAAGGTGAGCGCCTTCAGCCGGTCGCGCAGCATGGCTGCACGCTCATAATCCAGCGCCTCTGCCGCGCTTTCCATCGCAGCGCCGAGCTTGGCCTGCACATCGGTTGATTTTCCGCCGAGAAACGCCTTCGCATCGGACACAAGCTCGGCATAGCCGGCCTTGTCGATCCGCCCAACGCAGGGGGCAGAACAGCGCTTGATCTGATAGAGCAGGCAGGGCCGCGTGCGATTGTTGTAGAAACTGTCCGTGCAGCTGCGCAGAAGAAACAGCTTCTGCAGCGCGTTGATGGTTGCATTCACATTGCCCGCGCTGGCAAATGGGCCATAATAATTGCCCTTGGCGCGCCGCACGCCGCGATGCTTGTGGATGCGCGGAAAATCATGGTCTGCGCGCAACAAGATGAAGGGGAAGCTTTTGTCGTCACGCAGCAGCACATTATAGGGCGGGCGATAGCGCTTGATCAGCTGTGCTTCGAGCAGCAGCGCCTCTGCCTCGCTGGCGGTCGTCACAATCGTCATGCTGCGCGTCTGCGCCACCATCCGCTGCAGGCGGCGAGGGAGACGCGCAATCTGCGTGTAATTGCCCACGCGATTTCGGAGCGACTTTGCCTTGCCGACATAGAGCACATCGCCGCGCGCATCGTGCATGCGGTAAACGCCGGGCTGCGTACCCAATGTTTTCAGTACGTTGCGGATCGCCGCCACGCCCTCATCCAGATCCGGCGCATCTGCGCCGCGCACCACAAAGGCGGCCTTTTCCTCAAGAAACCGATCGGAAGCAGACGGTCGATCAGGATGGCGTTCGGACATTGGCCGAAACTAGAGCGTCTTTGGACAAAGGGAAAGGCGCGTTACGGCTGACCTGCGCCACGCCGCGCAACAACGCTGTTGCCAGGGGTCAGTTCAATGCCTTGATGGTCGCATCGACCAGCGCCGCATCGGCCGCCTTGTCATGCTTTTCGGCAAGCAGGGTGCGCGCAGCGCGCGTCGCAATGTCGGCCGCCTGGGCACGAACAGCGGCAACCGCTGCATTTTCGGCCGCTGTGATTCGCTGTTCGGCCATTGCCTCGCGC
>CAZFYJ010000298.1:0-2018 GCA_964523215.1 uncultured Sphingomonadaceae bacterium
CGGCGGTCGGCGCGTTGATGATGCGCAGCACCTCAAGCCCCGCAATCTGGCCGGCATCCTTGGTGGCCTGGCGCTGTGCATCGTTGAAGTACGCGGGCACAGTGATCACGGCCTGCGTCACCGGCTGGCCCAGATAGGCCTCTGCCGTTTCCTTCATCTTCTGCAGCGTGAAGGCCGAAATCTGCGACGGCGAATAATCCGTGCCACCGGCGCTGACCCAGGCATCGCCATTCTTGCCCTTGACGATCTTGTAGGGCACCAGGCCCATGTCCTTCTTCGTCATCGGATCGTCAAAGCGGCGGCCAATCAGCCGCTTCACGGCAAACACCGTGTTTTCGGGATTGGTGACGGCCTGGCGCTTGGCCGGCTGGCCGATCAGCCGCTCGCCATCCTTGGCAAAGGCAACGATGGAGGGCGTGGTGCGCGCGCCTTCCGCATTTTCGATGACCTTGGGCACGCCGCCTTCCATCACGGCGACGCAGCTGTTGGTCGTTCCAAGGTCGATACCGATCACTTTACCCATAATATCCTCTTGCAATCCTCCGGGCATTGGCAGGGCTGAGCCGCCAGGGCCACCAACGTTCATACATGACAAGGATAGCGCACAAGGCCGCTTTGGCCCTGCAACCACCCCTCTGGCCGCCGATATAGGAAGGCTTTCCCGCCCGACAAGCCCCTGCGCCGTGGCGGTGCGCCTGTGGGCTGTGGATGCGAAAAGCGCTTGCGGGCGGATCATCTGCTCCCATATGAGGCGCGGATATGGGCTTGGTGCTCGCCGCACATGAGAAGGAACGGATGATGCTGATGCGAAACCAGTGGTTGATAGTCCAATGGTTGGTGGGAATCCTGGGCGCGGCGCTGCTGCTATCGGGTTGCGGCGGGGCCAACAGTCTGCAACGCCAGGCCCTGATGGTGAAGGATGTGCGCGTGGCCACCGGGGTGACCCCGGATCGCCCGGCGGCGGTTTATTTCACCATCGAGGGCGGGCCGGAGGCGACCCGGCTGGTGAGCGTGCAGGCGGAGATGGCGCAGCGCACCGAAATTCACGAGCATGCCATGGTCGATGGGATGATGACGATGCGCAAGGTGCCCTTTGTCGCGGTGCCCGCGCTTGAAAAGGTGGCCTTCAAGCCCGGCGGCTATCATGTCATGGTGTGGGGCATCAATCCCGCCGCGATCAAGGCGGACCGTTTTCCGATGGTGTTCATCTTTGCCAATGGCGATCGCATCATTGGCGAGGGCACCTTCCTCAAGCCCGGCGAAGATCGCAACGCCGCGGCATCGGGCGCTGATGGGGAGCATAAAGGGCATTGAGCACCACTGCATCAGGAAAAGGCGGCACGCGCGGCCTGACGCATGATGAAATTGCGCTGGCCCGGTCCGTCTTCGGTGATGCCATCGATTATGCAGCGGTCGAGCTCCGCAACCGCAAATGGTGGTGGTTCCAGCCCGCCCGTGTCACCATGGCACCCCGCGGGCATATCCATTTCCATCCGCATTCGCAGCTTTACTGCGATGATTTTTGCGCCGCACCACTTTCCCACCAGGGGCTGTTCATTCACGAAATGGTGCATGTGTGGCAGCATCAGCAGGGCATAAACCTGCTGATCCAGCGGCACCCCTTTTGCCGCTATGATTATGCAATCAAGCCCGGCTGGCCGCTCAAACGCTATGGCATCGAGCAGCAGGCGGAAATCGTGAGGCATTATTTCCTGCTGCTGCAGGGCCGGCCCGTGCCGGGGGCCCCGCCGATCGAGGCCTATCGCCAGATCTTGCCGTTCAGGGCGGGGGGCTGATCACTCCGCCGCCTTGGCAACGCCCACCATCGCCGGCCGCAACAGCCGATCGCGGATCATGTAACCGGGCTGCATTTCGGCCACGATGGTGCCAGGCGGCTGATCGCTCGGCATTTCGAGCATCGCCTGATGCCGGTTCGGATCGAGCATCTGGCCCATGGCATCGATGCGGGTGATGCCATTGCGCTCAAACACCGCCATCAACTCGCGCTGGGTCGCCTC
>CAZFYJ010000299.1:0-2008 GCA_964523215.1 uncultured Sphingomonadaceae bacterium
CAATGTGCGCGGCGTCGAGAATTATCCGCAGCTGCTGCGCGCCACTCTTCAGGAAGTCGCGCCCCCGGCGACCAAGGGCGAACCGATGGTCGTGGTGCTGACGCCGGGTTCGCTCAATTCGGCTTATTATGAGCACAGCTTTCTCGCCGATCTCATGGGGATCGAGCTGGTCGAACCGGCCGACCTGTTCGTGCAGGACAATCGCGTGTGGATGAAGACGACCCACGGGCCGCAGACGGTGGACGTGATCTACCGGCGGATTGACGATGAATATATCGATCCGCTGACCTTCAGGCCGGACAGTCTTTTGGGGGTGCCGGGCCTGTTCCACGCCTATCGCGCTGGCGGCGTCACGCTTGCCTCGGCACCGGGTGCCGGCATTGCAGACGACAAGGCCATCTATGTCTATGTGCCGGAAATGATCCGCTTCTATCTGGGGCAGGAGCCAATTCTGCCGAATATACAGACCTGGCAATGCGGCAATCCGGACGATCTGGCGCATGTGATGGCGCATCTGCCCGAACTGGTGGTGAAGGAAGTGCACGGATCAGGCGGCTATGGCATGCTGATCGGCCCCAAGGCGAGCGCGGCCGAAATCGAAGAATTTTCCGCCCGCATTCTCGATCATCCGGACAATTATATTGCCCAGCCAACGCTCGACCTTTCGACCGCGCCGACATTAGGCGAAACCGAAATCGTTGGCCGTCATGTCGATTTCCGGCCATTTTGCCTGGTCGGAAAAACGATGCGGCTGGTGCCCGGCGGGCTGACCCGCGTTGCCCTGAAGCCGGGCTCGCTGGTGGTCAACAGCAGCCAGGGTGGCGGCGTCAAAGACACATGGGTGCTGCGATGACGGGTGCTGCGATGACGGGTGCGGCAATGCAGGGTGGGCCATGCTGAGCCGGGCTGCGGCCAACATGTTCTGGATGGCCCGCTATCTCGAACGGGCGGAAAGCACCGCGCGGCTGCTTACCATGGGCCAGCGCATGGCGGTGCTGCCCGGCTCGGTCTATCGCGACGAATGGCGTTCGGTGCTGCGCGTTACCGGCTGCGAGCATCTGGTGGAAGGGTCAGCCGCGATCACCGAGGCAGATATCGTGCGGCTGCTGGTGCTTGATGCAGAGAATGGCTGCTCGATCCAGGCCAGCCTTGCCATGGCGCGCGCCAATGCCAAATCGGTGCGCACCGCGCTGACCCAGGACATGTGGGAAGCCATGAACGATGACTGGCGGCGGCTTGAAAGCTATGACATTGCCGATGCGCGGCGCGAATTGCCCGCGATCATCGATTGGGTGAAGGCGCGGGCCTCCAATTTTCGCGGGGCCGCTGAAACCGGGCTGCTGCGCAATGCCGGTTACAGCTTTTTGCGCATCGGCAGCGCGCTGGAACGCGCCTTGATGACGCTGCGCCTGCTCGATGTGAAATATTATGTCCTGCTGCCTGAAACCGAAGTGGTGGGCGGCGGGCGCGATCATTATCAGTGGACGTCGGTGCTCTATGCGCTGTCGGGCGAGCGGGCCTATCACCATATTTATGCCGGTGCCTATTCGCCCTGGCAGATCACCGATTTTCTGATGGTCAACCGGGCCTTTCCGCGCTCGGTTGCCTATTGCGTGGGCCAGCTGCGCACCCATCTGGACCGGCTGGCGACAGCGCACGGTGCGCAGGCGGCAGCGCATGAGACGGTGGCGGCGCTCGATGCGCATCTGGAAACCAATGCCGATGGCCAGATGTTTGCAATCGGTCTGCATGAATCGGTGCAGCACGCACTCGCCACCCTCAACCGGCTGGGCCAGGAAATCGCCGAAGCTTATCATTTCGAATGATTGAGAGTGTTTTCCCATGCGCATGCTGATCCGCCATGTTTCCCGCTATGACTATGCCAAGCCACCAGCGCGGATCGATTTTCTGCTGCGGCTGTGGCCTTCGCGCTTTGCCGGCCAGGATGTGCAGAATTGGCAGGTCAGCTTGTCCGGCCGGCCCGTGCCGGGCGGCGTCGAGACGGCGA
>CAZFYJ010000300.1:0-1991 GCA_964523215.1 uncultured Sphingomonadaceae bacterium
GCTGGTGAAGAGCGAAGATGTGGTGCTGTTCATGAAAGGCACGCCATTGTTTCCGCAATGCGGCTTTTCAAGCCGGGCTGTCGCGATTTTGGACGAGATCGGCGTCGCTTATGGTAGCGTGGACGTGCTTCAGGACATGGATGTGCGTAGCGGCATCAAGGATTATAGCGACTGGCCGACCATTCCCCAGCTTTATGTGAAGGGCGAGTTCCTTGGCGGCAGCGATATCATGATGGAAATGTTTGAAAGCGGCGAATTGCAGGCGCTGATGGCCGAACAGGGCGTCGCCAGCGCCGGGGCTTGATCGTCAGGCCGATCCGGTGGGGGATATGCTTCTGGTGCTCGATGAGGGCACCACATCAACCAGAGCCATGCTGTTCCGGCCCGATGGCACGGCGATTGCCCATGCCCAGCAGCCGCTGACCCAGCATTATCCGGCACCCGGTCTTGTTGAACATGATGCCGAAGAAATCTGGCTGCGCACGCTTTCCTGTGCCCGCGAGATGGTGGCGCGCGCCGGCGGGGCTGATCGGATTGCCGCGATCGGCATTACAAATCAGCGCGAGACCATCGTCTTTTGGGATCGGCGCACCGGCCAGCCGGTGGCCCCAGCGATTGTGTGGCAAGATCGGCGCACGGCACCGGCCTGCGCCGCCATGCAGCGCGATGGCCATGAGGGCGTTGTGCAGGAACGGACGGGCCTGCTGCTCGATCCCTATTTTTCGGCCAGCAAGATTGCCTGGGCGCTCGGCCACTGGCCGCAGCTGGCGGACCTGGGCGCCAATCTCGCGGTCGGCACGATCGAGAGCTATCTGCTGTTCCGCCTTACAGGCGGCGCGCACCACAGCGATGCGAGCAATGCGGCGCGCACGGCGCTGATGGCGATCGATGGCCAGCTGGGCTGGGATGATGATCTGCTCGCGCTGTTTGGCGTGCCGCGCGCCATCCTGCCCGAAATTGTGGATTGCCATGGCCCGATCGCGCACACAGTGGCGGCGCTGTTCGGCGCTGCCATCCCGATCACCGGAATGGCGGGCGATCAGCAGGCGGCCACGATCGGCCAGGCATGCCTCGCCCCGGGGCAGACCAAATCCACTTATGGCACCGGCGCCTTCGTGCTCGCCAACACCGGCACTCAGCGTCGTCATTCGCGGCACCGTCTGCTTTCGACCATCCTCTATCAGGCAGGCGGTGTGCGGCATTATGCGCTTGAAGGTTCCATCTTTGTTGCAGGAAGCCTGATCCAGTGGCTGCGCGACGACCTGGGCCTGATCGCAACGGCGGGAGAAAGCGAGGCGCTTGCCGCGTCGGTCACGGATAATGGCGGCGTTTATTGCGTGCCTGCGCTCTCCGGCCTTGGCGCGCCATGGTGGCAGCCCGATGCGAGAGCAGCGATATCAGGCCTCAGCTTTGCTGCCGGAAAAGCGCATATCGTGCGCGCGGCGCTGGAAGCGATGGCCTATCAGACGCATGATCTGAAATCCGCCTTTGCGGCCGATGGCGCGGATTGGGGCGAATTGCGCATCGATGGCGGCATGGTCGCCAATCGCTGGATGGCGCAGGATCTTGCCGATATTCTGGCCATTCCGGTCGATCGTCCGGCTTTTCTCGAAACCACGGCATTGGGGGCTGCGATGCTGGCTGCAGTGGGCGCCGGGCTCTACCCCGATCTTGGCGCGGCAGCGGCGATGCGAGGCAGCGCCGAACGCATCATGCCGGCAATGGAGCGCGATGTGCGCAATGCCCGCCTCGCTGGGTGGGCATCGGCGATTGGCGGCGTCGCAGGGCGTGCAACGGGCGCCAAAAGCGGCGCAGGTTAAGCAGCGGCGGAGGTCAAAGCGCCCTGCTGGCCACTCCGGCCCTGCTGCCCGCCACCGTGCGCGCCCATGGCGACAGCCATGCCGGCGGCCCGCGCGAGGTCGTGCGCGAACAGAAGCCCTGGGGCATCGCCGCCGCGCTGGCCGAGGCCACGCGCACCATTCAGATCCGCA
>CAZFYJ010000301.1:0-1961 GCA_964523215.1 uncultured Sphingomonadaceae bacterium
GTGACGGCGGCCCCCGTTGCCGATCCCGATGCCATCAGGGCGCTGCTCGTGGCGCAGGTCACCGGACGGGTACGCTGGCGCGAAAGCATGGCGGCGCTGTTTGATGCCGGCTGTCATCACTTTGTCGAACTGGGTGGCAAGGTGGTCGCGCCGATGGTGAAGCGCACGGTGCCGGATGCGGCCACGGCCAGCATCATCAGCATGGATGACATTGAAGGCCTTTTGAAGGAGCTGTGATGTTCGATTTCCTCAAGAAGCGGCGCAAGCGGCGCAAGCCGGTTGATCCAGCCACCCGGCTCGGCCGCGAAGTCGGCAAGGTTGCAGGGGCAGCGGCAACGGGCATCATTCTTGGCCTGGTGCGCAAATTGATGAAGAAATAGGGGGGGAGGCCTCGATGTTTGATCTGACGGGAAAGACCGCATTGGTGACGGGCGCCTCGGGCGGCATTGGCAGCGCGATCTGTGCCGCACTTGCCGCGCAAGGTGCGCGCCTCGCCGTTTCCGGTTCGAATGCCGAAAAGCTGGAGGCGTTTCGCAGCACCCTCGGCGACCCGCACATTGCCATCCCCTGCGATCTGGGCGACGCCGCCAGTGTCGAGGCGCTGGTTCCCGCAGCGCTTGATGCGCTGGGCGGGCAGATCGACATTCTCGTCAACAATGCAGGCGTCACCCGCGACGGGCTGATCCTGCGCATGAAGGATGAGGATTGGGCCGATGTGATCCGCATCAATCTGGAGGCCGCATTCCGCCTGTGCCGCGCGGTGGCCAAACCGATGATGAAGGCGCGCCATGGCCGCATCATTTCCATCACCAGCGTGGTGGGGGCAACGGGCAATCCCGGCCAGGCCAATTATGCCGCATCCAAGGGCGGGCTGACGGCGATGACCAAGGCTCTGGCGCAGGAACTGGCCAGCCGCAATGTCACCGTGAATTGCGTCGCACCGGGCTTCATTGCAACGGCGATGACGGATGGGCTGCCCGATGCCCAGAAAGAGGCGCTCAATGCGCGCATTCCGGCTGGCCGCATGGGCGCAGGGGCGGATGTCGGCGCGGCCGTTGCCTATCTGGCCAGCGACGAGGCGGCCTATGTCACCGGGCAGACAATCCACGTGAATGGCGGCATGGCGATGTTGTGAATTGACCCAGGCGCACCGCCACTTGCCATCCCCCCTTGCCAAGCCCGGCCCTGCGCTTTAGGGCGATTTCAAATCTTGCTTTCACATGAACGAGAAGGACCACCCATGAGCGATACTGCCGACCGCGTGAAGAAAATCGTCGTCGAGCATCTGGGCGTTGAAGCCGAAAAGGTGACCGAGGAAGCCAGCTTCATCGATGATCTGGGCGCCGACAGCCTTGACATTGTGGAACTGGTGATGGCGTTTGAAGAGGAATTCGGCGTCGAAATTCCCGATGATGCCGCCGAAAAAATCGGCACGGTGAAGGACGCGATCGATTTCATCGCAGCCAACGCCAGCTAAGCGGAAGCCTGGCCGGCAGCGGATGTTGCTGCCGGGCCGGCCACGACAAAGGAAAACGGCTCCCTTGCCATGCTGGGGAGCCGCTTTCATATTGATCCGTGCAAGAGTAACAGCATGAAGAAGAGCAAACAACGGATAGGAGCATGGCCATGCGGCGCGTTGTTGTAACAGGTCTTGGGCTGGTGACGCCGCTGGGCGGCGATGTGGAAACCAGCTGGACCAACCTGATTGCCGGGAAATCCGGCGCGGGCCGCATCACGCACTTTGATGCCGAGGCCGGCGGCCAGAAATGCCTGATCGCGTGCGAGGTGAAGCCAAAGGATCACCCCTGGGGCTTTGATGCGGACCGGCGGGTCGATCACAAGGTGCAGCGCCAGGTCGATCCGTTCATCATTTACGGCATTGATGCAGCGGGCCAGGCGCTGGAGGATGCCGGGCTCGCCGAAATGAGCGAAGCGATGAAGCTGCGCACCGGCTGCTCGAT
>CAZFYJ010000302.1:0-1922 GCA_964523215.1 uncultured Sphingomonadaceae bacterium
GCTTCCTTGATGGCCAGCTCTTCCTTGTTGGCGTCGATCACGAACATCACATCGGGAATGCCGCCCATATCGCGGATGCCGCCCAGCGAAAGCTCCAGCTTGTCGCGCTCGCGCGTCATCTGCAGCACTTCCTTCTTGGTGAGGCCCGCCGTGTCGCCAGCCAGCTGCTCTTCCATCGTTTTCAGGCGCTTGATCGAATTGGAAATGGTCTTCCAGTTGGTCAGCATGCCGCCAAGCCAGCGATAATTTACAAAATGCTGGTTTGCCGCCCGCGCCGCCTCTGCAATCGGGGCCTGCGCCTGGCGCTTGGTGCCGACGAACAGCACCTTGCCGCCATTGGCCGCCACCTGCGCCACGAATTCGAGCGCACGGGCAAACAGCGGGACAGTTTGCGACAGATCGATGATGTGCACCCCGTTGCGATCTCCGAAGAGATAGGGCTTCATCTTGGGGTTCCAGCGGTGGGTCTGGTGGCCGAAATGCGCGCCGGCCTCAATAAGTTGCTGCATCGTGACGACAGGTGCCGCCATGGTCATTCTCCTTCCGGTTGTTCCTCTGGCAGGCAAAGAACCAAAACTGCGCCTCAAAGGCCGCTTTGGCACCGGTATGTGCGCCTGCCATGTGGATTGGCCCGCTGTGGGCCGAGCGCGCCCTTAGCGGCGCAGAAACGGTTTGGCAAGGGGGATGGGCGAAGGGGAATGGACGAAAGCTTCAGCCTGCCGACCATTCCAGGCCTGTAAATTCAAAATCGCCGGTCGAGCATATGACGTTAAGTACGCCTTTTTCGGGCAAGCTGAGCGCAATCTGTCCCTGCGCTGCACCAATGCGATAGTCTGCTGTACTGCCATTGACGATGCGGATGCTGAAAGGCAGCGTCTCGCCCAGCTTGACAATGGCCAGCGCAACGGGCTTGGCGTCTTTGCCTTTGCTCCTGGTTTCCAGGATTGCAGTTGCATCCTTCGCCCTGGCACCCATGGCAACAAGCTTGAATGCAAGACTATTTTGCTCATCGGCAGTGTCCAGCAGGATTTGCGCCAGCGGCAGATATTTGCCTTTGCGAAACTCATTGGGTTTCACCGCGCCCTTGATCGTGAAAGATGTGAAGCCGACATCCGCCATGATGGCTGAAAATCGATCAGCTGGCGTGTCGCACCCATAGGTCATCGGTGCGGCATCCGCTGGCTGCGCAACACATGATGACAAAATTGCTGCTCCAAAGAAGATCAGTCCACGCATATGCTACTCCCCATCCCATGCACCTGGTCAATAAAGCATGTCTGAGCGCAAAAAAAAAGCGAAATCCGTGCGTTAAGCCATGCGCAGGACATGGCAGGGTGCACGCGCCGCGCTCAAGCGTCACGCGGCCGGGATTAACTCAGCGCTGCGACGCCGGCATAAACGCCCACCTCTCCATGTTCGACAAAGGTTCAGCCCCCTGTTTCGAGCCTGACACATATTTTTGAGGGAGCGCCCTTGACATAAGAACAAAAATAGAACAACGCCGCAAAACAAGGAGATTTTGCCATGCATATAGTGTCCGCTTTGCTGTTTGGAGCCGGTCTCATTCTTGCCTGCGGGGTGATGCATTCCTGCCTGGCAAGCAAGGGCGCACGGATCATGCTGGCGCTGCAGGGCGCACCGCAACGGCCTGCCCGCCATGTGCGGGTGCAGATCGTGAAGGGGCCGCGCTTTGCGACCGCCGCCTTGTGCGCATCCGAATTTCAGTCGCAGCCAGCCACGCGAACCCCGCGCAGCAACCCGCATGCGCGCCAAGCGCAATGGCCCTATGCTGCAGGGCTGGCTCTAGCTGCCTGATCGGGCCCGTTTCACCTTGGCATAGCTGATGATGCTGAAGGGAATGAGCGCGAGATAGCCCATCGTGATCAGGGTCAGCGTGATCCACGGATCGGCAAAGAGCGCGG
>CAZFYJ010000303.1:0-1889 GCA_964523215.1 uncultured Sphingomonadaceae bacterium
TGGTTGCTTGCAAGATGCTCTTCACTGATATCGATCATCTCGCCAACGGTAAACCCCCGCTCCCGTTTGCTCGTCAGCCAACCGTTGCAAATCGCGATCAATTGAACCTTGCCACCGCGAGGGAGCGATACGAACTCGAACGATCCGTCCTCGTTGACTTTGGCCTCTTCGCTCCAACCGATTGAAGGATCCTTCTCGCCCCAAGAGTCGCCAGCGGGTTTGGGTAGACACCACGCGACGACTTTGCCATTCACGACGGGGCGAGGAACGTTATCCGAAAGCGATCCGCTAATACGCATGCCAGGTCGAAGTTTGGCGTTACGAATCGTCACGTCTTTGCCCTTTGCATAACGCGCAGGCAGGACACCGCTGAACAGATGCACGCCATCATCACTTGGGGCCACCAAGATGGTTTGCCAACTGCCATCCGGAATGCCGCTCGTTTGCAGTTCACCCTCCGTGCGCCTCCAAATCGGGCTTGCCGGACCAGCAATAACAGCAGAGAACTTCTCGATCGCTTTCCCGTTGTCGTCGACGCAGGTGAAGGTAGTTCGACAACCTTGAACCAAGGTATGCGTTGCCTTTCGCAATGCCGGTTCGAGCTCCACGCGGCTCGAGACGAAATCAGGATGCTGCAACCAGAAATCGATTTTGTTCGTTGTCATCCACTGCCCCGGCGCGCCAAGCTTGACGGGATACTTGGTTTCCGCAACGCCATTCTCATCTGACAGAAAGCGGTTATCTCCAGCGTTGTTTTCAGGCCAGCTAATCCAACTGCCCGGCGATTCTTCGCATCGCAAACCAGCAGCCTGGACCTTCACGTCTTTCACCGGCTTGCCCTCCTCGTCGACCAAAGTCAACGTAAACGGCTTCATCTCGACCGGGTACTTGATCTTGTCCTTATCTTCGTCTTCCTGAGCGACGAGGAGGGTGGCTGCGGCAAGGTGAATCAGCAACAGCAGGATTAGTTTGGTTGCGTGCATCGAACGCCCTCAACGGTCTGGCCCAGCGAAACAGAAAGGGTTTATGTGAGAATCCGTTATACACGATGCGCAGCCTGCATGCATTTGTTTATCCAAATTCAAGCTCGACGCGCCAGCAAGTGAACCTTACAAGCTCGAAGCGCTAGCAAGTGAATCTTACAAGCACGAAGCACCAGCGAGTGAACCTTACAAGCACGAAGCGCTAGCGAGTGAATTTTACAAGCTCGAAGCGCTAGCAAGTGAATCCGATTCATATCCTCAGGCCGCCAACGAGTGAATCGTGGGACTGGGAAAAACAACGGTGCACTTCGTCGCTAAACGGATGACTTCAGCGCGGCACGTCGGGCATGTTGCTTCGCCACGTTGTGGCTGGACAATCGGGTTGAAAAGATGGTTGTTGGGGTAAGTTGGAAGCGAACAAACCGTTGCACCATAGGCCCGCATCGCCGAAGCTCTCGCTGCGATGTCGCAGGGGGGCGCTTGGCTTGCTTGACGCTCGCCTCGCTCACCATTGATCGAGTAGGCCGAGTACGCCTGCGGCTGACTGTTAAACGACGCACGGGTGCGATGTAAGTTGTTTGCGCTGCGACTAACGGCAAATGAGCAAGGCAAGTTGGACTCGTAACCTCGTCCACTACGGGGGATTTGCCGCGTAAAGCATCAACTATCAACTATCAACTATCAGCTATCAGCTATCAGCTATCAACCTCCGAGTACGCCTACGGCTGACTGTTAAACGACGCGCAGCACCGAGTAACTTGACGCCCCTCACGTCTCGCTACTCGCTACTCGCCACTCAGCGATAGGCGTCGTGGCAGTTGGTGCAGCTTTGGCCGACTTTGGATACGGCTTGGCGGGCGAGTTCGGCGTTGTCAGTCTTCACGGCGATGACGATCTGCTGAGCCT
>CAZFYJ010000304.1:0-1877 GCA_964523215.1 uncultured Sphingomonadaceae bacterium
ATGATCACGCTGGCGACGCTGCCATCGGCCACCTTGCTGCGAAACTCGCTGTAGGGCATGCTGTTGCCCGGTGCCGCAGTGCCCGAGAACATGGACGCGATCATCAGCACGGCAACCAATATCCCGGCCCAGATCGCCGCACTGCGGATCCAGGGATTCATGCCGGATCCTGGGCCATCGCCTTCGGGGCGGTTGTCTCTGTCGTTCATCGCATGTCCTTACAGCCTGGCGCCAGCGCGGCGCCGCTTGAAAGAGCAAGCACCCCTGACGATCTGATGTCAAGATAAGAGGTGGCACCCGCCGCGCAAGGGGGGCAGGCCCAAAGGCTGCCTTCATGCGGCGACATGGTGGATCATCGGGACCGTCGGGCCGAACGCTGGCGACGATAGCGGGCGACCATTAGCATCCATGCGCACGGGCGTTTCGTTTCGGAACGGCGCATATGTTAACCAGGTTCGTGGAGGATCATGGCGGCCGGGCAATGCTATGGCTGCGCCATCCGCATCCGCAATCCTGCAACAGCAAGGCCTGCCACAGCAAGGGACGTCGCCATGTCTGCCATGATTCGCCTGCCACACCGCATGCCCCGCCAGAAGCGGCGTTCGCGCCTGCCTGCTGCACTGTGCCTGCCGCTGGCGCTTGCCATCATCGTTCTGGTGGCATCGGGCGCGACCCCGCTTGCCGCACAGCGCGGCCCTGCTTTTGTGGTTGCGGAAAGCGGGCGCGGCTATGCGCGGTTGCAGGATGCCGTCAATGCCATTGGCGGGCGCAGCGGCACCATCCTGATCGCACCCGGCAGCTATCGTGATTGCGCCGTGCAGCAGGCCGGCGCCATCACTTATCGTGCGGCCGAAGCGGGAACGGTGACGTTCGATGGCGGCATTTGCGAGGGCAAGGCGGCGCTGGTGCTGCGCGGACGGACGGCCGCCATTGATGGACTGATTTTCCAGAATATGCGGGTGCCGGATCGCAACGGCGCAGGCATCAGGCTGGAAAAGGGCGATCTGACGATCGACAACAGCCTGTTCCGCAACAGCGAGCAGGGCCTGCTGACCGCCGAAGATCCCACGGGCCGCATCATCATCCGCTATTCCACCTTTTCCGGCCTTGGGCGCTGCGACGGGGGATATAGCTGCGCGCACAGCATCTACATCGGCGGCTATGGGGCGCTGACGGTCGAAAACAGCCGCTTTGAGCGAGGCATGGGTGGCCATTATGTGAAAAGCCGGGCCCCCGATGTGCGTATCACAGGCAGCAGCTTTGACGATACGCAGGGCCGCGCCACCAACTACATGATCGATCTGCCTGCCGGATCGCGCGGGCTGATTGCCGGCAATCGCTTTGTGCAGGGCCGCGACAAGGAGAATTTCAGCAGCTTCATCGCGGTGGCGGCAGAAGGGGCGCGCAACAGCTCTGCCGGGCTGCGGATCGAGGATAATGACGCATCGCTTGCGCCAGGTGTGAAGCGCGCCACGATGTTCGTGGCCAACTGGTCCCGCGACCGGCTGGCGCTGGGGGCAAACCGCCTTGGCCCCGGCCTTGGCGCTTATGAAGAGCGGTAGGCCCTGTCGGCCGCGCTACGGCGCAGCTCTGGCCCGGGCAGCATCGTTCTGATCAATCGCGGCGGCGCTGGCATTTGCATGGCGAGACGCCTATCTGAACCGCGTGACCACGCATGGCCTGCCTTTGCCATCCTGCGCGCTGCGCCTTGCGCCTGTGCGCGAGCCGCCCGTGCCGCGCCTGATGCTGCGGCTGTGGGCACTGTGCAGCCTGTTGATCCTGCTGTGCCTGCCGGCGCAGCTGCGGGCCGCAAATGAGCCGGCGCCTGCCTACCACATCACCCCGCAGCTGATTGCCGAGCATGCCCGCGTAGCACC
>CAZFYJ010000305.1:0-1873 GCA_964523215.1 uncultured Sphingomonadaceae bacterium
AGCCAGAGGCGCTGCTGGTGCTGGGTGATACCAACAGCTGCTCGGCGATCATCCCTGCCAAACGCCGCCATATCCCGACATTCCATATGGAGGCAGGCAACCGCTGTTTCGACATGCGCGTGCCCGAGGAAATCATCCGCAAGATTGTCGACCATACCGCCGACATCAACATGCCCTATAGCGACATCGCGCGCAGCTATCTGATCCGCGAGGGCCTTTCGCCTGACATGATCGTCAAGACAGGCAGCCCGATCACGGAAGTTCTGGACCATTATAAAGCGCGCATCGACGCATCGAATGTCGTTGCCGATCTGGGGCTGGAGGACGGACAATATTTTCTGGTCAGCACCCACCGCGAAGAGAATATTGAGCCTGATGCGGCCTTTGGGCGGCTGGTGACATTGCTCAACAGCCTGTCCGAAACCTACGGACTGCCCGTGATTGTATCGACCCATCCGCGCACACAAAAACGCATCGATGCAGCAGGCGTGAAATTTGATGACAAGGTCCGGCTGATGAAGCCGCTCAACTTTTCTGACTATAACAAGCTGCAACTGTGCGCGCGCGCGGTGTTGTCGGACAGCGGCACGATTACGGAAGAAAGCTCCATTCTGAACTTCCCGGCGCTGAACCTGCGCGAACAGCATGAGCGGCCCGAGGGGATGGAGGAAGCCAGCGTGATGATGGTCGGCCTGAATGTGGATCGTGTGATGCAGGGGCTGGAGATATTGGCGAGCCAGCCACGCGGGGATGACCGGTTGCTGCGGCAGGTAGGCGACTATGCAATGCCCAATGTCTCCGACAAGGTGCTGCGCATCATCCACAGCTATACCGACTATGTGAACCGTGTGGTCTGGAAGAAATATTAGGGCCCGGCCGCGAGGAGATTAAAGATGCGTGTCGCGATCATTGCCGACACCTTCCCGCCGCTGCGGACATCGGGCGCCGTGCAACTGCGCGATCTGTCCGTTGCCTTTGCAAAAGCGGGGCATGAGACGACCATGTTCGTGGCCGATCCATCGATCAACACGCGCTTTGCCATAGAGGATTTTCACGGCGTCACTGTTGCGCGCCTGAAAACCCCGCAAAGCAAGGATGTGAATTACGCTCGTCGGATGCTGGCAGAGCTGGTCATGCCCTATGCCATGATCCGCAATTTCAAGGCTTCGCCCTTGGCCGATCGGCAGTTTGACGCCGTCATATGGTATGCGCCGACGATCTTTCTGGGGCCGATTGTCCGCTGGCTGAAAAAGCGCGGCGCGGCCAAATCCTACCTCATCTTGCGCGATATTTTCCCGCAATGGGCGGCTGATATGGGGATCATCTCACGCGGGCCGATTTTTCGCTTCCTCAATGCCATCGCCAATTACCAGTATCGCAGCGCCGACATCATTGGCGTGCAAACCCCCGGTAACCTTGGCTTTTTCGCTCCCGGCCGCATACCCCATCTGAGTGCACGCACCGAAGTGCTGCACAACTGGTTGGCCGATGCACCCGATACGGGTTGCGCGATTGACCTATCGAAAACCCCTCTCAAAGGTCGCCGTATCTTCGTTTATGCAGGCAATATGGGCGCGGCGCAGGATATGGACAAGCTGGTCCGGCTCGCCATCGCGCTAAAGGAGCGTGCCGACATCGGCTTTCTGTTTGTCGGCCGCGGCAGCGAAGTGGAACGGCTGCGCGGCCTTGCAGCTGCGGCAAAGCTGACCAACATTCTGTTTGAGGATGAGATTGATCCTGCCGATATCCCCGGCCTTTATGCCCAGTGCCATGTTGGCATGATCTGCCTCGACGGGAGGCATAAGACGCACAATATTCCGGGCAAATTCCTGTCCTATATGCAGGCAGGGCTGCCAGTGCTGGCCAGCGTCAA
>CAZFYJ010000306.1:0-1828 GCA_964523215.1 uncultured Sphingomonadaceae bacterium
GGGGATCAGCGCGCCCGAATCCTTGACGCCCGCGCGCCGCTTCATCCAGCTTTCAAAAAAATCACCAGCCTGCGCCACCACGGCAACGATCAGCCCTGCAATCAGCACGAGGCTGATGTGCTGGAGATCGGGCACATCATCATGGGCAATGTCACCCCGGCTGGCATCATAAGCAAAGAGATGATTGCCATATTGCAGCAAGATCATCAGCAGCAGCGCAGCGCCAAGCGCCCCGCCGCACAATCCCGACCAGGTCTTGCTGGGGCTGATGCGCGGGGCAATTTTCGGGCCGCCAAAGCTGCGCCCGGCAAAATAGGCGCCCACATCGATCGCGATGACCAGCAGGATGGGCACCAGCGCGAGCAGCAACTCGCTTTCACGCAGCACATAAAGCGTCCAGGTCGCGAAGCCGATATAGGCAATGCCCGCGACGTTCCACAGCGCCCGTGCCCCGGCAGTGCGCACGAAACCGACGACCAGCCGCATCCATTCGCGCAGCAGGCCCAGCGCCACCAGCAGCAGAAAGATGCGGAACAGCCAGCCGCCGACCCAGATCGCCAGCCCGGACACCCCCATCATCACCACACCCGATGCCGTGCGCACGCCCAGATCAGAGCGCGGTTTCGGTGCCGATGCATCCATTGCCATCACACCCCGCCAAAGCGACGCTCTCGCCGCGCAAAATCGGCCAGCGCTTCTTCAAGGTGCGCCGGCGTGTAATCGGGCCACAGCACATTGGTGAAATGCAGTTCGGCATAAGCGGCCTGCCACAAGAGGAAATTCGACAGTCGATATTCGCCCGAGGTGCGGATGACGAGATCGAGCGGCGGCATATCCGCCGTGTACAGATTGGCCTCGATCGCCGCGGCCGTGATGGTGCCGCTTGCCGCCGCAGCCTTTGCTGCACGCACCAGCTCATCCTGCGCGCCATAATTGAGCGCAACGGCCAGCATCAGCCCGTCATTGCCCGCTGTGCGCGCCAGCGCCTTTTCGATCAGCGCCACAACATCCGGCTTGAATGCCTTGTAATCACCAATGATTTTCAGCCGGACATTTTCCTTCGCAAATTCTTCCAGGTCCGCGACGATGAACTGCTTCATGAGGTTCATCAGATAGCCGACCTCCTCTTCAGGCCGTCGCCAGTTTTCCGATGAAAATGCATAGAGCGTGAGCGCTTCCAGCCCCATATGCGCCGCGGCGCGCACCACGTCGCGCAGCACTTCGACGCCGCGCCTGTGCCCAGCCAGCCGCGGCAGGTGGCGGGCCTTTGCCCAGCGACCATTCCCATCCATGATGATGGCGATGTGGCGCGGGCCTTGGCCGCTCGCACCCGATGGTTGCGTGCTGCCCGGTTGCGCGCTGGGCGCCGCAGAGCTCACTGCCCCAGAATTTCCTTTTCCTTGGCGAGCGCCGCCGCATCGATATCGCCGATGATCCTGTCGGTCAGCTTTTGCACCTCGGCTTCGCCGCGCTTGCGGTCATCTTCGCCGATTTCCTTCTTGTTTTCATCGGCTTTGAGCGCATCCATGCCATCACGGCGCACATTGCGCACGGCGACGCGGGCTTTTTCTGCATATTGCCCGGCCAGCTTCGACAGCTCCTTGCGCCGTTCCTCGGTCATATCCGGAATGGGAAGGCGGATATTCTGCCCATCGGTGATCGGGTTCAGGCCCAGCCCGGCGCTGCGGATCGCCTTTTCGACCGGAGTCACATTGCTGCGATCCCACACCTGGACAGACAGCAGGCGCGGCTCCGGCGCGCTCACCGTTGCCACCTGATTGAGGGGCATTTGCGCCCCATAAACTTCGACCGTCACGGGATCGAGCAG
>CAZFYJ010000307.1:0-1816 GCA_964523215.1 uncultured Sphingomonadaceae bacterium
CCGATTGCCTGATGTCCGAGGCACACACCGAGGAGCGGCTTGCGGGCCTCTGCGCATGCCGCCACCAGATCGAGGCTGATGCCTGCTTCATTGGGGGTGCACGGCCCGGGCGAGATCAGGAACGCCTCGGCACCGCAGGACAGCGCCTCCTCCGCGGACATCGCATCGTTGCGCACAACCTTCACCTCGGCGCCCAGTTCCATCAGATAATGGACGAGGTTCCAGGTGAAGCTGTCGTAATTATCGATGACAAGGATCATGATCAACGCATTCGAAAAAAATCATTCTTCAAGCAGCTTTATCAGATCATCCTTCCAGAATTTGGCCCATGTGTGGGTGCCATGCCCTTTGGTATCGGGCGACACCGGGATGAGGATGAAGCGCGCGCGTGGCATGCGCTTTGCCGCAGCTTCGGCCATTGCCAGCTCTGGTGGGTTGATGAAATCATCCGCGCTGTTGACCCACAGCACGGGTACGGTGATGCGTTCGAGCGCGGGCGCCGGATTGTAAAAACGGGACGATTCCAGCTGGTAGATCGCATCATTGGCATCCACACCGGCAAGGCGCGCGGCAAAACCCTGTTGCAATGCTGCCTCCGCTGCCTCACGCGTCGGAAACTGGGTTTGCAGCGCGAGCGCATTCGCGCCTGCCAGCATGCTCAGATAGGCATAGGTGCGCAGCCCTTGTGCGGGTTGCTGTGTATAATTGCCGCCCTGCCATGCCGGGTCTGTCATGATGGCGTCCACGCTCATCTTGCGCCACCAGCGGTTGCGCCCGGCGATTTCGGCCGCATTGCAGGCAAATGGGGCAAGTTTTTCGGCAGCTCCCGGATATTGCGTGCCCCACACGAAAATGTGCATGCAGCCCATCGACGTGCCGAGAATGAGCTTCAGCCGCTTGATCCCGAGATGTTCGGTCACAAGCCGGTGTTGCGCCCGCACCATGTCGTCATAATCATATTTCGGAAAGGCCATGCGCAGTCCGTCGCTTGGCTTCGATGATTTGCCGTGGCCGATGCTGTCCGGCAGGATGATGAAATATTTGCTGGTGTCGAGCGGCTGGCCGGGGCCGAACAGTTCGGCAGCAAATTGCTGGCGATAAAATTGGTGTCCGCTGCCGCCAGTGCCATGCAGGATCATCACGGCATTGTTGATCGTGCCATCGGCCCCGCGCTTTGGGGTACCGATGGTGGTATAGTGGATGCGCAATTCCGGCAGTTTTTCCCCGTTGGTAAAGCTAAAATCGCGAAACACCACGCTGGCTTCGGTGGCCCCGGCCGGTGCCGTCTGCGCAGATGCGGGCTGGCAGAGCATGGCTACCAGCACAGCCAAAGCTGAAAAGAGCGTCTTCATGGGCATCTTCGCTAATCGCCTTGACGCGGCTTGTCCATCACCACGAGCATGGGGCCAAGCGGGTAGGGCTGAATCGTGCGCCCTTCAGCGGCATTCCACAGGGCAGACACCGTGCCATCGAAATAGAGGGCATCGGGGCAGTGCAGCCGATCACGAAACAGGCGTGCGAAACGGCCAAACGAGACCGGATCTTCGCTGATGGCAAAGATCACTTTGGCTTGCGCGCACAGACCCACGCCATTGCGCGTCTTGCGGGATGGTCCATCATCCTGAAAATCAGGATGCAGCCTGCCGTTGATCACCAGCATCGGCCCGGATTGGCTGGCCAGCCATGGCTGTGGCGCGGGCAGGCGGGCATAGCTTTGCGTGGTCGCGACATGCACCCCCGCTGCATCCAGCCAGAAAACGCCATTGGGCTTCATGTAGAAATTGCCGCCGGCGTCGCGCAGGTTTAGCGGATAGAG
>CAZFYJ010000308.1:0-1802 GCA_964523215.1 uncultured Sphingomonadaceae bacterium
CGGCGACCGAGGCGCTGCGGGCGCAAATGCGCAGCCACAAGGGCGAGCTCAAGCTGTTTGATTATGGCCCCGGCATCGATGAACTGCGCGCCCGGTGCGAGGCGGAAACCGGCCTGCCCGCCCCGGTCCAGCCGGTCTGGACGACGGCCGAGGCAGCCGAATGAGCGAGGTTGCAGCAAAACAGGGTGCGCTTTCGGACATTCGCGTTGTCGAGCTCGGCCAGCTTTTGGCCGGCCCGTTCTGCGGCCAGCTGCTGGGAGATATGGGTGCGGATGTGATCAAGGTCGAGCCGCCCGGCGATGGCGACCCGATGCGCGTCTGGGGCCTGGGCGAGGAAAAGGTGCAGTGGGAGGTTGTTGCCCGCAACAAACGCTCTGTGTCCGCCAATCTGCGCATTCCCGAAGGCCAGCAGCTGGTCCGCAAGCTGATTGCAACGGCCGATGTGCTGATCGAGAATTTCAAGCCCGGCACGCTGGAAAAATGGGGCCTTGGACCCGATGTGCTGCATGGTGACAATCCCGGCCTGATCATCGCCCGCATGTCCGGCTATGGACAGACCGGCCCTTATAGCGACCGCGCCGGCTTTGGCGGGATTGGCGAGGCAATGGGCGGCTGGCGCTATATTGTCGGCGAGCCGGATCGACCGCCGAGCCGGATGGGCATATCGATTGGCGACACGCTGACCGCAACCTATGGCTGCATGGGCGTGCTCGCGGCGCTGCATCACCGCGAGAAAACCGGCCGTGGCCAGATTGTGGATGCAGCGCTATACGAAAGCGTGCTCCAGGTGATGGAGGGGCTGGTCCCTGAATATGATCATGGCGGCTTCATCCGCGAACGATCAGGATCGATCCTGCCCGGAATTGCACCATCCAATGTCTATCAGTGCCGCGACGGCGAATATATGATCGGAGCCAACAAGGATTCGCTGTGGCAGCGGCTGGCGGAGGCCATGGGGCACCCCGAACTGGGCACCGATCCGCGTTATGCTACGCATATTGCCCGCGGGCACAACCAGCAAGAGCTGGACGAACTGATCAACCGCTGGACAAAGACGCTGACCGTGGATGAGGTCGATCGGCTGATGAAGCAATATTCGATTCCGGCAGGCCGCGTCTATCGAGCGCCGGAAATGCTGGCAGACCCCCATTTTGCTGCGCGTGAGGCCATCATCGAGGTGGAGACCGAACGGTTCGGCAGATTGAAGATGCAAAATGCCTTCCCCAAATTTTCGGAAACGCCGGGCGGTGTGCGCCGCGCTGCCCCCGCAGCCGTTGGGCAGCACAATGCAGAGGTTTATGGTGCGCTGCTGGGTTTGGGCGATGGCGAACTGGCCGAGCTTCATCGCGCCGGCGCGATATGACGGCATCAGAAGACCTCAGCGCCAATTAGGGTAAAAAAATCTAATGGAAATCCCGCGATTTCGGCAAAATCCGCACGCTGCGCGGATGGCCTCTTGTGCCGTCGGAGCCACGCGGCAATTGCGGCCGGGCCACTTCATCGGCTCTGGCAAGCTGCGTTTTGGTGGTTTCACTTTCTGAAAGCAGATCGAGCATGGCGCTTTGGTCGGTCACGCAGCTGGCCATCAGGTGGACAACATCTTCTTTGCTGCGCTGGATTTCGCCTTTGATCAGCATCAGCCGGGACGCCATCACTGCACGGCGCTGTTTTTCCATGTCGCGCGCCCACAAAAGCACGTTGATGATGCCGGTTTCATCCTCGATTGTGATGAACACGGCATTGCCCTTGCCCGGACGCTGGCGGATGAGCACGACGCCGGCAACACAGACCTTGCGACCATC
>CAZFYJ010000309.1:0-1794 GCA_964523215.1 uncultured Sphingomonadaceae bacterium
CAGCTCGTCAGGATCGGCCCAGCTGCCCCCATCGATCAGCTGGTTCACATTGGCACCATAGGCGCCCTCGGCGTTGGAAAAGACGCGCAGCGATGCGGTTTCGAGGTCGCAATCATGCGCGGCCTGGTGCGCCAGGCTGTGCTTGCGCACGAAATTCATGGTCAGCGGTTCATCGGCCAGCGATGCCAGATAGCAGGCCTCGGCCAGCATGCGCGTCTGCAGCGGCAGCAGATCCCGGAAAATGCCGGAAAGCGTTGCAACCACGTCAATGCGCGGACGGCCAAGCTCGGCAAGCGGGATCAGCTCTGCCCCGGCAAGGCGGCCATAATCGTCAAAGCGCGGGCGCGCCCCGATCAGCGCCATTGCCTGCGCCAGCTGGCTGCCTTCGCTTTTCAGATTGTCCGTGCCCCACAGCACCATGGCGATGCTTTCGGGCAGGCGGCCGCCATCCTGCTGGTGGCGCGCAAGCAGCTGTTCGGCCTGCCGCGCCCCTTGCAAAGTGGCAAAGCGGCTGGGGATGCGGAACGGGTCAAAGCCGTGCAGATTGCGCCCGGTGGGCAGCACATCCGGATTTTTGAGAATGTCGCCGCCGGGTGCCGGATCGATGAAGCCGCCATCCAGCGCCCGCACCAGTGCAGACATCTCGTCATTGGCATCAAGCCGCGCGGCGATCTCGGCGCGGTCACGCTCGGGCGAGGCTGTCGCCATCGCATCAATCAGCGCTTCGCGCTCCTGCGGCGCAAGCGAGCCGCCAAAAATGTGCAGGCCATAAGGGATCAGCTCGCGCTCCAGCTCGTAAAGCCGGGCCGGCAGCGCATCCAGATCATCAGCGGCAAGTTCCAGATCAGCGCATGCATCGCGGATCAGCTGCGCCAGATCGCGGCCTTCATCGCTTTCTGCGGGCACTGTGCGATAGCGTTCGAGCATCGCTTTCAGCTCGGCAAACCCGCTGTGCAGGCCAGCCTGGGCCAGGGGCGGGGTCAGATAGCTGATCAGGCTCGCGCCTGAGCGGCGCTTGGCAATGATGCCTTCCGAAGGATTGTTGGATGCATAAAGATAGAAATTGGGAAGCGCGCCGATCATCCGTTCCGGCCAGCATTCGCCGCTCATTCCGGCCTGCTTGCCCGGCATGAACTCAAGCGCGCCGTGCGTGCCGAAATGCAGCACGGCATCCGCACCGAAATCCTCGCGCACATAGCGGTAAAAGGCGCTGAAGGCGTGGGTCGGGGCAAGACCGCCTTCAAACAGCAGGCGCATTGGATCGCCCTCATAGCCAAAGCCCGGCTGCACGCCGACAAACAGCTGGCCGAAATGCGCGCCGAGAATGTGGATGCTCTGCCCGTCGCTGTGCTGCCGGCCCGGCGCAGGGCCCCATTGCGCCTCGATTGCCCTGAGATGCGGCTCGCGCCGGACATGATCATCGGCCATGATCCGCGCCGCCACATTGGCATCGCTGCCATAGGTTGCGGCATTGCCGTTCAGGATTGCATCGCGCAGGGCATCCACATCGGCGGGCACATCGATGCAATAGCCTTCCTGCGCGAGCCGCCCGAGCATGGCGTGGAGCGATTCGAAAACGCCAAGATGCGCGGCCGTCCCCGTTGCGCCGGCATTGGGCGGAAAGTTGAACAGCACGATGGCAAGCTTGCGTTCGGCCCGCGCCGAACGCCGCAGCCGCATCAGCGCTGCTGCCTTTGCGGCCAGCGCCTCTGCCCGTTCGGGGCAGCAGCGCATCGCCCGCACAACGCTTGGCTCGAAATGGCAGTTGCGCGCACAGCCGGTGCAGCCCGCAGC
>CAZFYJ010000310.1:0-1794 GCA_964523215.1 uncultured Sphingomonadaceae bacterium
AAATCCGAAGTGACCGCGCCCGAGCGGCGCGGCCTGCGCGCAGCCGGGCTGGTCGCGCTGCTGATGGTGGGGCTGTTTGCCGCGCTCAGCCTATGGCCCGGCTATAGCCCGCTGATCGACGAGACGAAGACCGGCCCGGCGCAGCTGCAGCCATTTTATGCGGGGCTGGTGGCCGGATTTTTCCTGCTGTTCCTGCTCACTGGCATTGCCTTTGGCCGAGCGGCGGGCACCGTCTCTTCCTCGAAGGATGTGATCGCGATGATGCAGGAAGGCATCCGCATGCTGGCCCCCTATCTGGTGTTCGTGTTTTTTGCCGCGCATTTTGTTGCCATGTTCAACTGGTCCAGGCTCGGGCCGATTTTTGCGATTGATGGTGCCTCCGCCTTGCAGCAAATGAATGTGCCTGCTCCGGTGCTGCTGGTGGGCGTGCAATTCGTATCTTCGTTTCTCGATCTGTTCATCGGATCGGCAGCCGCAAAGTGGAGCGCGATGGCCCCGGTGGTCGTGCCCAAATTCATGCTGCTCGGCATCAGCCCGGAAATGACGACCGCAGCCTATCGCATGGGCGATAGCTATACCAATATCATGACGCCGCTGATGAGCTATTTCCCGCTGATCCTCGCCTTTGCACGGCGCTATGACAAGAGCCTGGGCGTCGGCTCGCTGCTGGCGCTGATGCTGCCTTATGCGCTCAGCTTCATGGCCATGGGCCTGGTGATGACGGTGAGCTGGGTCGTGCTCGATCTGCCGCTCGGGCCGGGCGCACAGGTGTATTACACGCCGCCTGCGACGGTGGCTCCATGAGCGCACCTGTTCTCGGCACGGCCCATGATCCGGCCGACCCGGCAAGCAGATTGCGCGCTGCCCACAATATTGCGCTGAAGGAGGAATTGTGGGCAAAGGTGGCGGAGGCAGCACTTGGCGGCAGTGAAATGTCGCGGGAGCGGCATGTGGCACGGGGCAAGCTGCTGCCCCGTGACCGCGTCGAACGCTTGCTCGATCCGGGCTCGCCCTTTCTCGAGATCGGGCAGCTGGCCGCCAATGGCATGTATGAAGGCGACGTCCATGGCGCTTCGCTGATCTGCGGCATCGGGCGAGTCAGCGGGCGGCAGGTGATGATCGTCTGCAACGATGCCACGGTGAAGGGCGGAACCTATTACCCGATGACGGTCAAGAAGCACCTCCGCGCGCAGGAAATCGCGCTCGAAAACCGGCTGCCTTGCATCTATCTGGTGGACAGTGGCGGCGCGAACCTGCCGCATCAGGCAGAGGTCTTCCCCGATCGCGACCATTTCGGCCGCATCTTCTTCAATCAGGCGAACATGTCCGCGCGCCGCATCCCGCAGATTGCCTGTGTGATGGGCAGCTGCACGGCGGGTGGGGCTTACGTCCCCGCCATGTCCGACGAGACGGTGATCGTTCGCAATCAGGGCACGATCTTCCTCGCCGGCCCGCCTTTGGTCAAGGCCGCGACGGGCGAGGAGATCAGCGCCGAGAATCTGGGCGGCGGCGATCTGCATGCGAAGAAATCGGGCGTGGTCGATCACCTGGCGGAAAATGACGAACATGCGCTGACGATTGTGCGGGACATCGTCAGCCATTTGGGCGATTTAAATAGGGACAGTCCCTATTTAAAATCGAAGGAACCGCGCCCGCCCAAATATGATGCCGAAGAACTGTACGGCATCATCCCCGCAGACGTCCGCGCGCCTTATGATGTCCACGAAGTGATTGCGCGGCTGGTCGACGGCAGCGAGTTTCATGAGTTCAAGGCGCTTTATGGCTCCACGCTGG
>CAZFYJ010000311.1:0-1788 GCA_964523215.1 uncultured Sphingomonadaceae bacterium
TTCTGGGCATTGATGCGGATCTGGATGAGGATCAGCAGATTGGCCGCAGGCGGCGGCAGTGCACCAAAACGATCGACCAGTTCGGCGCCGAATGCCTCGATCTCCTCTGGCAGCTCAAGCGCATTGAGGCGCCTATAAAGCCCCATGCGCAGCGACAGATCGGGCACATAATCGTCCGGAATAAGGATCGGCACATCGATCGTGATCTGCGGCGAAAGGGCGTGGCGCGGCTCCGCATTGGCGAGATCGCCTGCCTTTGCTGCCAGTATCGCCTCTTCGAGCATGGATTGATACAGTTCGAAGCCGACTTCGCGAATATGGCCGGATTGCTCGTCTCCCAGCAGATTGCCCGCGCCGCGAATATCCAAATCATGGCTTGCCAGCTGAAACCCTGCACCCAGCGAATCAAGATTGGAAAGTATTTTGAGGCGCTTGTCCGCATTTTCGGTCAGCACCCGGCTGGCGGCAGTGCTGAAATAGGCATAGGCCCGTGTCTTCGAACGGCCGACCCGTCCACGCAGCTGATACAGCTGGGCGAGGCCAAAGCGATTGGCGTGATGCACGATCATGGTATTGGCAGTCGGAATATCGAGGCCGCTTTCCACGATCGTGGTGGACAAGAGCACATCATATTGCCGATCGTAAAAGGCGGACATGCGCGCCTCGATCTCGCCCGATGCCATCTGCCCATGGGCAGATACGAAGCGGATTTCCGGGACATCGCGCCGCAGAAATTCCTCGATATCCGGCAGATCGCTGATGTGCGGCACCACGAAAAAGCTCTGGCCGCCACGATAATGCTCACGCAGCAGGGCTTCGCGCAACACAATGGCATCCCATTCCATGATATAGGTGCGCACGGCCAACCGATCGACAGGCGGGGTCTGGATTACTGAAAGATCGCGCAGGCCGGACATGGCCATTTGCAGAGTGCGCGGGATTGGCGTTGCGCTCAGCGTCAGCACATGGACATCGGCCTTCAGCGCCTTCATCCGTTCCTTGTGAGTCACGCCAAAGCGCTGTTCTTCATCGACAATCACCAGCCCCAGCCGCTGAAAGCTGATGCCCTTGGCGAGGAGGGCGTGCGTGCCGACCACGATGTCGAGCGTCCCATCAGCAAGGGCCGCCCGCGTCTGTGCCGTTTCCTTTGCGCCGACAAGGCGGGAGAGCTTCCCGATCTTGAGCGGCGTATGGCGAAACCTATCGGCAAAGGTTGCGGCGTGCTGGCGCGCCAGCAGCGTTGTCGGACACAGCACGGCCACCTGCAGGCCGGCCATGGCCGCAACATGCGCCGCGCGCAGCGCGACCTCTGTCTTGCCAAAGCCGACATCGCCGCACACCAGCCGGTCCATCGGGCGGCCTGAAGCCAGATCGTCGAGCACATCGCCGATCGCACGCTCCTGATCCTCGGTTTCCTGCCACGGAAAGCCACTCACGAAATCGGCATAGCTCGCATCGGGCATCAGCACCGGTGCCTGCTTCAGCGCGCGTGCAGCGGCGATGGCCATCAGCTCGCCCGCGATTTCGCGAATGCGCTCCTTCATCCGTGCCCGGCGGCGCTGCCAGGCTTCCCCACCCAGCCGATCGAGCGGGGCATCGCTTTCGCTGCCATAGCGCGTCAATATGTCGAGATTTTCAACCGGGACGTAGAGCTTGTCTCCTCCGGCATAAGTGAGGGCAACGCAATCGTGGGGAGACTGGCCGACCGGAATTGAGACCAGCCCTTCATAGCGACCAATGCCATGATCGCGGTGAACGATCAGATCGCCTGGGTCGAGCGACGCCAGC
>CAZFYJ010000312.1:0-1784 GCA_964523215.1 uncultured Sphingomonadaceae bacterium
ACCTTTTCGCGAATGTCGTCACGCAGGCGGGCGCGCTCCTGATCATCCGAGGTGCGGCATTGCACCAGCACCGCCGGGGCTTCCTCGCCGGAAGGCGTGGTGATCGAAAAGGCGGCAATATCGCCCTGCTTGAAGCCCGGCAGCTGCTCCACGGCCCATTCAATGTCCTGTGGCCAGTGATTCTTGCCGTTGATGATGATCATGTCCTTGGCGCGGCCGACGATGTAAAGATAGCCGCCGGATAGATAGCCCATGTCCCCGGTATCAAGCCAGCCATCGGCAAGGCAGGCGGCGGTGGATTCGGGATCGCGGAAATATTCGCGCATCAGCGACGGGCCGCTGCACCACACTTTGCCGATCTGCCGATCGCCCAGCCGCGCGCCATCTGCCCCGCGAATTTCCACGGCCATGTCGCGTGCGGGCTTGCCGCAGTTCACGATGGCGCGAAAGCGCTTTGGCTTGTCGGCAGCATCGGGAATGCCGCTCAGCTCGCTTTCGGCCACCATTTCCACCATGATGCCTTCTCCCGGCGGCATGATGGTGACGGCGAGCGTCGCTTCGGCAAGGCCATAGCTGGGCAGAAACGCCTTGGGGCTGAAGCCGGCCGGGGCAAAGGCGTCCACAAAATGCTGCATCACATCCGGGCGGATCATGTCTGCCCCGTTGCCTGCCAGCCGCCAGCGGGACAGATCGAAACGTTCCGCCACATGCGTCTGGCTGGAAACGCGGCGGGCGCAGATGTCATAGCCGAATGTGGGCGAATAGCTGATCGATGTGCCGGCATTGCGGCTGATCATGTCCAGCCAGGCGAGCGGACGGCGCGCGAAATCCTCGGTCTTCAGATAATCGGTCGATACCTGATTGGCGACAGGCGAAAGGAAGCAGCCCACCAGCCCCATATCATGATACCATGGCAGCCAGCTGATGCAGCGATCCTGCGCCTCCACCTGCATGCCATGCGAATGTGCCGCCAGATTGTTGAGCAGGGCATGATGGGTGACGGCAACGCCATGGGGAAAGCGGGTCGATCCGCTCGAATATTGGAGATAGCAGATGGCATCGCCGCGCTGTTCGGGCAGGGCCGCGGCAATGGCGGGATCGGCCATCAGAATGTCCCAGTCCAGCCCGGCCACATGTTCGCGCGCAGCGGCTTCGCCTGCCATCCCGGCCAGTTCGGGCGGATAAAGCAGCAGCGCCGGATCGCAGCTTTTCAGCTGCACCGAAAGCTGCTCGACATAGCTTTCCTTGCCGCCAAAGGATGTCGGCAGCGGCAGCGGCACGGGCCACGCCCCGGCATAGACACAGCCGAAAAACAGGGCGGCAAATTCCGGCCCTGTCTCCGCGATCAGGGCAATGCGGTCTTCCGGCTTCACGCCGCGCGCCATCAGCCGATAGGCAAAGGCCAGCGCATCGGCGCGCATTTCGGAAAAGCGATAGGGCCGGGCAAGATTGCCGCGCGCATCATGAAAATTCAGGCCGCGCACGCCTTGTGCCGCATAATCGAGCGCTTCGCCCAATGTCGCGAAATCAGCAAGGCGCCGCGGCAGCGCATCGCCGGTCGGCGTTGGCAGAAGATCGCCTGCATGCGTTGAAATTGCGGGTTTTTCGAGCAAATCCTGATCCGGCACCTGAGATGTCCTCCACCGCTGTTGCGCGCCGTGGCGGTGGAGGTCCGCCATGGCGTCACGCAAGCGACCCATATGCGTAACAATATTTTCTCTTCCCGTCCAACTGTGGCATGAATGTGGTGATGCAACGGCAATTTTCCTCTTCGAAGGCCGCGC
>CAZFYJ010000313.1:0-1771 GCA_964523215.1 uncultured Sphingomonadaceae bacterium
CGGGCCGAACCTGCCAGCGCCGATGCCGAACCGGCAGCCAGGCCGAAACCATCTGCGCCCGCCACAGCGGCCGCGCCCGCGGGCGAGCCTGCTGCTCCGGCTGTCCGACTGGTCAGCGTCGGCCCCGGCGGCTTTGTGCGGCAAGCACCGGGGGAACAGCAGGCACCGATTCCCCCTGCCCCGCCGCGCCGCCTTGTCCCCGCAAAGACCGCGCCAGAATTTGCCAACCACACCAGCCTGCTCGATCTCAATGATCGCATCTGCAAATGGCCGATGGGGCACCCGGGCGAGCCTGACTTTCATTTTTGCGGCAAGCCGGTGAACCCCGGCTTTCCCTATTGCGTGGAACATTGCGGCCGCGCCTATCAGGCACAGCTGCCGCGAGGCACGCGCCGCCCCTCGCCGCCGCCGCCCTTTGGCAGCACCCGGGTCCGTTAGGGCCAGGCCATCAGCCATGGGCATGATTGCCTAAGGGGCAAGGGTCGGCGCTTGCAACGCCCATCGCGCCATGCCACTAGCGGGCGATGGCTGACGATCTTTTTGCACACAACCCCGCCACTTCCGCCGATTATGATGCCTCCGCGATCGAGGTGCTGGAGGGGCTGGAGCCCGTCCGCCGTCGCCCAGGCATGTATATCGGCGGCACTGACGAGCGCGCTTTGCATCATCTGGCCGCCGAAGTGCTGGACAATGCAATGGACGAGGCCGTGGCGGGCCACGCGACCCGCATCGAAGTCACCCTGTCTGACGGGAACCGGCTGACGATCACCGACAATGGGCGTGGCATTCCGATCGATCCGCATCCCAAATTTCCGGGAAAATCGGCGCTCGAGGTGATCATGACGACGCTGCATTCGGGCGGCAAGTTTGAAGGCAAGGCCTATGCGACGTCTGGCGGCCTGCACGGTGTCGGCATCAGCGTCGTCAATGCGCTCTCCAGCGAAACGACCGTGGAGGTGGCCCGCGCGCGCCAGCTTTACCGGCAGCGCTTCGCGCGCGGCCACGCGCTCGGCCCGCTCGACAATCTCGGTCCAACGCCGAACCGGCGCGGCACCAGCGTCAGCTTTGTGCCCGATGTGGACATTTTCGGCGCGCAGGCCCTCTTCAAGCCCCAGCGGCTTTACCGGCTGGCGCGATCAAAGGCCTATTTGTTCAAGGGCGTGGAGATACGCTGGAAATGCGATGCCGCGCTGATCAAGGATGAGACGCCCGCAGAGGCCATATTCCAGTTTCCCGGCGGGCTTGCCGATCATCTTTCCGAACAGCTTGGCGAGCGCGAATGCGTCACGGCGGAGTTTTTCAGCGGGAGCCAGGATTTTGGCGGCGAAGGCGAAGGGCGGGTCGAATGGGCGATGGCCTGGCCGCTCTGGTCCGATGGCAGCTACAGCTATTATTGCAACACCATCCCGACGCCCGATGGCGGAACGCATGAAGCGGGATTGCGCGCGGCCGTCACCAGGGGGATTCGTGCCTTTGGCGAACTAATCGGCAACAAGAAGGCCGCCCAGATCACGGGCGAGGATGTGATGACCGGGGCAGAGCTGATGCTGTCCGTCTTCATTCGCGATCCCCAGTTTCAGAGCCAGACCAAGGACCGGCTGACGTCGCCCGACGCAGCACGGCTGGTCGAAAAGGCGGTGCGCGATCATTTCGACCATTTCCTTGCCGACAAGATGGATCGCGGCAAAGCCTTGTTCGGCTATGTGATGGAGCGGATGGAGGACCGCCAGCGGCGCAAGGCCGAAAAGGAAGTGAAGCGCAAGACGGCCAC
>CAZFYJ010000314.1:0-1748 GCA_964523215.1 uncultured Sphingomonadaceae bacterium
CGAGGAGGAAGATGTCGTTGCCGCCCTTGCGCGGATCATCGGGGAAATGCTCGTAGCCCGAGCGCGCGACCACCGCGTCTTCCTCGACGATGGCGAAGGCCCATTCCATCGCGAATTCGACCGTCGCGCCCGGAGCCAGCGGCTGGGGCAGGTCGATCCGCATCAGCGTGCCGACGATGGTGTGCGGCAGGGGCGCGCCGTTCAGCGTCACCGACTTGATGTCATAGCCATAGTCGTTGTCGGCCATCGCCTGCTGGCGGCGCAGCTCGTCGAAGGAGAGCTTGGTCGGCTCGGCGCCGGAGCCCAACGTCACCTTCGGCCCGCGCCGGCCGGGGCCGCCGAAAGCATCGGTCAGCTCGGCCATCGAGTTGCGCTTGAAGATGTTCTGGTCGAGCTGCATCCACAGCCACGGCAGCGCGTCGGGCGAGTTGTTGGTGTAGCGCACCGTGCCCTTGGCAGTCAGCCGCCGCTTGGTCTCGTCGAGGCTCGCCTTGATGTCGTAATCGACCTTCTGCTGCCAGTATTCGTGCCCCGGCGCGCCGCTGGCGTTGCGGGTGCTGGAGGGATCGGGCAGCACCTCATCGAGCTGGCGGAACTTGTCCTCGAAATTGCCCTTGGTCTGCTGGACCCCCTGAGCCTGTGCGGGAAGGGCGAGAAACAGGGCGAAAACACACAGCAGCAGACGCAAGGCAGGCTCTCCGGCTCGAATGGCAGGCGGGTGAGAAAGCGCAATTCCGCATGGCGCGCAAGCGGGCAGGTTGCGCATGGCGGCAATTTCATGTCGCGCATGGCATCGCGGCCACTTTGCGACTATCGGACTAACGCGATGACGCAGCCCGAATGGTATGCCCTGCACGAAGCCGCCTGCAAGCGCGGGGAGAGCACCTATCGCGACCCCGCGACGGGCTACACCGTCTTCACCCGGATCGCCCATCTCGCGCGCGGCAAGTGCTGCGGATCGGCGTGTCGCCATTGCCCTTACGATCACGAAGCCGTACCGCACGGCCGCTGATTCACCGGAGAACGAGAGCCCATGAAGACCCGCGCCGCCGTTGCCTTTGCCGCCAAGCAGCCGCTCGAAATCGTCGAGCTCGATCTTGAAGGCCCCAAGGCGGGCGAAGTGCTGGTCGAGATCATGGCGACGGGCATCTGCCATACGGACGCTTACACGCTCGACGGGTTCGACAGCGAAGGCATCTTCCCTAGCGTACTGGGCCATGAGGGCGCAGGCATCGTGCGCGAGGTGGGCGCGGGCGTGACCAGCGTAAAGCCGGGGGATCACGTGATCCCGCTCTACACGCCGGAATGCCGCCAGTGTAAGTCGTGCCTCAGCGGCAAGACCAACCTGTGCACCGCGATCCGTGCGACGCAGGGCAAGGGCCTGATGCCCGACGGCACCACGCGCTTCAGCTACAAGGGCCAGCCGATCTACCACTACATGGGCTGCTCGACCTTCTCGAACTTCACCGTGCTGCCCGAAATCGCGGTGGCGAAAATCCGCGAGGACGCGCCGTTCCAGAGCGCCTGCTACATCGGCTGCGGGGTCACCACCGGGGTCGGCGCGGTGACCAACACCGCCAAGGTGCAGGTCGGCGACAATGTCGTGGTCTTCGGCCTCGGGGGCATCGGCCTCAACGTCATCCAGGGCGCGCGGCTGGCGGGGGCGAACCTGATCGTCGGGGTCGACATCAATCCGGCGCGCGAGGAATGGGGCAAGCGCTTCGGCATGACCCACTTCCTCAACTCTT
>CAZFYJ010000315.1:0-1745 GCA_964523215.1 uncultured Sphingomonadaceae bacterium
GCGGCCCCTCGGACGTTTTGAAAAAGCCGCCGACATGAAAGCGCAGCGTATCGTTGATCGGGCCGCCATAGCGGAAATCGACCTTGGTCTCGTTGAAATTGACGCCCTTGTTGAGCTGGACGAAACCGCCCTCCTTGGCGCCCGTGTTCGAAATATAGTTGATCACCGCACCCGGCGCCTGTGAGGCAAAGGTGGAGGCAGAGCCGCCGCGCACGCCTTCCACATTCTGGACGCTGGCATCAAATCGGGTCCAGTAATCATTGTTGCCGAACTGGATGTCGCCAAACAGCACGGTGGGCAGCCCGTCTTCCTGGATCTGGACGAAGGGCGAGCCGCCCGTTGCGACCGGCAGGCCGCGCACGGCAATGTTGGAGTTGCCGCCCGGGCCCGATGTGCCGGGCACCTGGATGCCGGGGATCAGACGGAACACCTCCGCCTCAGAGCTGGGCTTGAAATTCTCGATCAGATCAGCGTTCACGCTGGTGACCGCAACCGCGCTGTTGATCTGGGTCCTGTCGCGGCCCGATGCGGTGACGACGATTTCACTCAGGCCGTCGCCCGCATCATCGGCTGGCGCGGCATCATCAGCCGGCGCTGCATCCTGCGCATAAGCGGGCAGGGCCTGCAAGCTGGCGCAAAGCGCAAGCGCGGAAACACAATTTTTGAGTGAAATAACAGCCATTTACCCTCTCCCTTAAACCAGATTTCGACCAGTTTTCCCGGTTTTGATGATTGCATGATAGAAATTTGGAAATCCTTTGCAAGAATTTTCTGCAAACCTTTGCATGCATGTGCGCCCCGATTGTGACATTCGTGCAACGCCCGCCGGGCAGCGCAACGCGGCACGCGCGATCCTCCCACCAGATTTTATCGCAGGACAAAGGCTCTGCTTACCATTCGCTAAGATGTTCGCGCTAAAGCACAGGCGTGACCGAGACAGTGCAAAACTCCGCAGCAACGGGCGAAATCAGCCTGAAACAGCTATTTACCCTGCGATCGGATGACACGATCGAATGGGGCGAAATCCGCGCGGCTCAGCAGGCCGAGACAGAAAAATTCCTGCCCGTGCGCATGCTGGGCAATGCGGTTGCCATTCTCGCTGCCATCTCGATCCTGATGCCCTATGTCAGCCTGATCTATCTCGCACCCTGGGCGTTGCTCGGGCTGCTGGTGATCGGCGATCAGTGGCAGCTTCATCGCGCGCGCAAGCGCGAAGTGGTGAAGGTCATTCCCATTTCGGCGGTGCGCCGCGATGTTGGCGTTGCGATTGCATCGAGCCTCCATTGGGTGGTTGCGATGCTGGCGGCCTATACCTTTGCCGGGCCCACCGAAACATTGGGGATCGGCGCGGTGATCGCCACCATCATCATCGGTAATGTCGTGATGATGGCATCTGCCCCCTTTGCCAACTGTGTCTTTACCGTGATCACCCATGTTGCGATCACGGCTCTGCTCGTCGCGCAACAGCATTATGCGTTGGCGCTGATGAGCGCGGGCTTTGGCAGCGTCGCCTTTCTTGGCAGTGTCGAGGCAGCGCGCGATTTCATCCGCTTCAAATCGGTGCAGAACACGCTGGTCGAAAAGAGCGAGACAGTGAGCCTGCTGCTGCGCGAATTCGAGGATAGTGGCGCAGACTGGCTGTGGCAGATCGATGCCGGGCGCCGGCTGGAGCAGGTGTCGCCGCGGCTGGCCCGTGCGCTCAGTGCAGATCCGTCCGAGATTGAGGGCAAGCCGCTGCTCCAGAT
>CAZFYJ010000316.1:0-1743 GCA_964523215.1 uncultured Sphingomonadaceae bacterium
CGAAATCGGCAAAGCCGAGATTGAAGATGTTCCGTTTGTGGAATCCACGCCGCGCCAGTCGCTCAAGCTGGTGGTGGGCGGCGATCCGGGCGCTGACGATCTGTGAGCGGGCGCGATCGTCCGCAATCGTGCGCCATCAATCCCAGTCCAACCGGCGGAAAGAGAGCGAGCGCCCATCCGGTGCCGAGAGATCGAGCGTCATCTTGTCGCCAAACAGCACAGTCAACGGCTCTGCGAGAATCGGCAAGGCGGCATCTTCCTGCGCCCCTCCAGGGCCGGGGCACGCCATCTTGGTCATCATGATCGGGCCAAAGCGCAGCCGGTCGCCATCCTGGACGTAGCTGCCGCCGATCCGGTTGCAGCCCAGGGTGCCGCTCATCCGGCCATCGGCAAAGCGGATGTCCGCAGCCACATCGTCGCGCGCGGGCGATCCGTTGATCGCGGTCAGCCGCCAGCTGCTGTTGTCCAGTGCATTTTCCGGCGCGCCGGGGGCAGGCCGCCGCACCCCTGCAATATCTTGTCGCCCATTTTGAGTGTCACCGTATCCGGATAGGTGCGGTCGCTCATACCGTCGCTGCACTTTTTAGAGAGGATAGTTACCTCCACATCATCGGCAGCAAAACGAATTCCGTCTGCCATCATCGTCATAGTTTCCATAGGTAGCGGGCGGTTGCGCACTTCGGGAGAGCTATATTGCATCTCGTTATGAGTTATTCGCAGCGACCAAAATGGCTCGTTGCCTTGCGCGTAATAGGGCCACTTAATTATATATAACTTATCTCTTTGAGCTTTCGGTGCGCAAGCTCCCAACCCAACTGACAAAGACAGAAAAAGAATAAGGCATCTATATTTCATACAGTTATACCTAAATTGTTTAGCTGCACCCTAGCTGAACAGCTTTATCGATGTGCTTTACGCTCTTGGCGGTCAAGCACCTGATAAGCCATCACCGCTGCTGCCACCGCGGCATTCAGGCTGTCGGCCCGGCCCCGCATCGGCATGCGCACGCGCACATCGCACGCGGCGGCATAAGCATCGGGCAGGCCTTGCGCCTCGTTTCCGATCAGGATGAAGGCGGGCGCGGGATAAGCGGGCTGGCGATAATCCACGCTGTCGGCCGCAAGGCTGGTGGCGATCAGGCAGCCGCGGGCGGGCAGTGGTGCGGCCCTGTGCCAGGCGAGAAACTCTGCCCAGCGGCACTGCACCACGCGCTGCGTGAAAATCGCGCCCATGCTGGCGCGCACCACTTCATGGCCGAAGGGATCGACCGCATCATCGATCAGGATCAGCCCGCCTGCGCCCACAGCATCGCCAGTGCGCAGCATGGTGCCCAGATTGCCGGGATCGCGCATCGCCTGCGCCACCAGCCAGATCGGCGCGGCCGATCGGTCCAGCCCTGCAAGCGCCGTCGATGGCTCAGCATAGACGCCGATCATGGTCTGCGGATTGTCCTTGCCCGAAAGTTTGGCGAGAATTTCGGTGCTGGTCGCGATGATGCTGCTCCCGGCCGCCTCGGTCGCGCGGATCAGGGGGGCAGCGCGCGGCGGCAGCCGGGCAGCATCGGCATAGAAAAGCAGATCGGGCAGGTGGCCAGCATCCTGCGCTTCGGCCAGGATGCGCAGGCCCTCTGCCAGAAACTGGCGGGCCGCCCGCCGGTGCTTCTTGTCGCGCAGCGCCCGCACCTGCTTGATCAGCGGATTGGAAAATCCGGTGATGATGCGGTGGCCGGCGCCGTTCACGCTT
>CAZFYJ010000317.1:0-1739 GCA_964523215.1 uncultured Sphingomonadaceae bacterium
TGATCTGACCCCGCGTGAGCGGGGGATGAAGGGCGCGATCGAACGGGCGCTGGAACTGGTCGGCGCGACACCGGGTGCCTGGATGCCACAGCAATTTGAAAATCCGGCCAATATATCGGCGCATGTTGCACGCACGGCGGAGGAAATTTTTGCCGATTTCGCTGGCTCGCCGCCCGATGCGATGATCACGGGTGTGGGCACCGGCGGACATATCACCGGCTGTGCCCAGGTGCTGAAAAAAGCCTGGCCCCAGCTCAAGGTTTTCGCCGTGGAGCCGGAAACATCGCCGGTCATCAGTGGTGGCAGCCCGGCGCCCCATCCGATCCAGGGCATCGGCGCGGGATTTGTGCCGGCCAATCTGCATACTGATCTGCTCGATGGCGTGATCACCGTTTCTGCCGACCATGCCAAGGAATATGCGCGGCGCGCCGCGCGCGAGGAAGGCATGCTCGTCGGCATTTCATCGGGTGCGACGCTCGCCGCGATTGCGCAGCATCTCGCTGCCCACCCGGCAGACAAGGTTCTCGGGTTTAACTATGATACGGGCGAACGCTATCTGTCAGTGCCCGATTTCCTGCCGGAAAGCTGATACCCGCCAATGCGCCGCACGGCGATGATCGGTGTGATCGTGGCGCTGGTGGCAGCGTTGCTCACAGTTGCGCTGGTGCTTGGCAGCGCAGGCGCGCCAGAGAGTGACGGCCCCCAGATTGTCGCCCTGCCGCCTGGGCCTCCGCCTGCGGTCGAACCGCTGTTGCTGAAGCCCGTGGCCGAGCAGGATGCCCGCGCAATCAACGCAGCAGTTCCCTTTTCGAAAGCGCCCAATCCGGCGGCCCGCCCCTTCCAGTTTCAGGGAGACCAGCTCGGGCGCGACCGCGCCATTGGCTGCCTTGCGGCGGCGGTGCTTTATGAGGCCGGGGATGACAGCGAGGGGCAGCGGGCCGTGGCGCAGGTCGTGCTGAACCGGGTGCGCCATCCGGCCTATCCCAAAACGGTATGCGGGGTCGTCTTTCAGGGCTCCGAACGACGGACCGGCTGTCAGTTCACCTTCACCTGCGACGGCGCGCTTGCGCGCAGCTGGTCACCCGAGGCATGGGGACGCGCGCGCAACATTGCGATCGCCGCGCTGGCTGGCGATGTCTATGCGCCCGTCGGGCTGGCGACCCATTATCACACCGATTGGGTGGTGCCCTATTGGAGCGACGACCTCGAAAAGATCACCATGGTCGGCACGCATATCTTCTTTCGCTGGCCGGGCGGTTGGGGCCGTCCACGTGCCTTTCTGACAAATGTTGCAGCGGCAGAGCCCGCCATTGGCAAACTGGCCAGGCTGTTTGCGGCCCATGGCGGGGCAGATGCGCTTGGCATCGCATCAGGGGCCGCCGCCGAGGCAGCGCCGCAGCCCGGCATGCAGACCGGCGCAGATGGCCGGATCACCGGATTTTTTCGCCCGGCAAAAGCCGTCCAGACCAGCGGTGATACGCTCTACATCACGCTCGATGCAGCAAGCGACGCAAGCGAATTTGTGGCGCTGGCTCAGGCCAGCTGTGGCGCGCGATCCTATTGCAAGCTGTTTGGATGGACAAGCGCGGCCGAAACGCCCGCACCTGGCCCGATTGGCGACGCGGCCCGTGCGGCCATGGCCTTCAGCTATCTGAAAAATGATGCGCAGAGCTTTGAAAAGGCCTTGTGGGATTGCCGCAAATTTCCGCGGGCCGACAAGAAACAGTGCATGCGCCGAT
>CAZFYJ010000318.1:0-1737 GCA_964523215.1 uncultured Sphingomonadaceae bacterium
CAGAAAGTGGAAATCCGTTATGGCCTCGACCCCGAAAGCATCGACTCCGAAAGCAGCCTCTGCAAAGCGTGGCGCAACAAAAGCAGCCCCTGCCAAGGCTGGCGCTGCCAAGGCTGGCAAAAGCGCGGCCCCGAAAAAGCCTGCGTCCAAGGCTCCGGGGCAGGCCGCGGGCAAGAAAGCGGCTGCCGCACCGAAAACCGCACCGGCCGCTGCCAAAGCGACGGCCAGACTGACGGCCGCAGGGCAGGATCATCGTGCGCGCGCTGAAGAAACGGCACGCAAATTTGCCGATCAGGCCAGCGATTATGCAGCCCAGGCGGGCGACAAGGCAAAGCATTTCGCGCAGGAAGGCAAGGAAAAGGCAGCCGACGCCCTGGGCAATTTCGCCCGCATGATCGAAGACAGCGCAGCAACCGTGGATGAAAAGCTGGGTTCCAATTATGGCGATTTTGCACGCAGCGCTGCCAAGGCCGTGGCGGGCTTTGCAACCACCGTCGAGCAAAAGGATATCGACGAGCTGGCCGCCAACACCCGGGATTTCGTTCGCAAAAGCCCGGCCATTGCGATCGGCACGGCCGCCGTTGTCGGCTTTGTGCTGGCCCGGATGATCCGCGGCTCATCATCTGACGATGCCTGATGTGGTCCACAGGCCGATCCGTGGCAGGATCGTGCCTGCATCAGGCGTGACGATATGGCCAGACACATGAAGGCTGCGTCGCCCAGGCGTGCAGGGGGCCGCACGTCAAGCCGCAAGGCAAGCCCGGCCACTGACAAAACCACGCCAGCGGATGCGCCAGCGCTGGATGAGGTTCATCATGGCTATGCGCCCGATGCCGCATCGGTTGCGCCAGATGGCAGCGATGCCGAAGCGCCGCTCGGCCTGCGCGATACGATTGCCTATGTGATCGAGGAAGCGAAGGTTGCGGCCCGCGCTGAGGTGGCGCTTGCGCAGGCAAAAGCGCAGGTTGCCGGCAAGGCGGCCGCCCGTGCAGGGATCTGGCTTGGCACTGCGATCGTTGCCGCCGTTGCCGCCGCATTGGCCCTTCTCTACGCGATGATCGCGCTGCTTGCGCCCTATGTGGGAGAGGCGTTGGCCGCGCTGCTGGTCGCAGCGATATGGCTGCTGCTCGCACTTGTCGGATTTTTGCGGGGGCGGGCAGTTGTCTCGCACGCATTGCGCATGCTAGGCCGATGACCATGGCCGATCAGGATATGGCACCCCCGGATTATCATCCGCTTGACCGGCTTGACCACGCCCGGATGAACGCGGCGCGTGGGCGAGATCATTTGCGGGATGCGATTGATTATGCGCGCTGGCGCTTTTCGGGGGCCCAGATCAGGGCCGACGCCGCCCGCAAGCGCAAGGCGTTGGTCGATGCGGCGCTGGCGAAGCCGGTTGCACTGGTGCAGGCGCATCCGCTGCCGGTGGCCGGCGCAGCCGCGCTGCTGACGCTGTGGCTGCTGCGAAAGCCGGTTGCACAGGCGGCACCGCATATTGCAAAGGGCATCAGCGACGGTGCGTCACAGCTGCTGGAGCAGATGGCCGGCGCCCGCCGTGGCGCTTTGGACGATGAAGAGGAGATTGCGGGATGAGCGACCCCGAAAAGCGCGCCATGGACAGCCTGCGCAAGAAGGCCGAAGGCGCGATCGATCACATGTCGGCCAGCGCGCGCGACACCGCGGATGCCGCGCGCGAACGGGTGGGCAAAGTGTATAGTGCTGCCCGGCATCAGGCAG
>CAZFYJ010000319.1:0-580 GCA_964523215.1 uncultured Sphingomonadaceae bacterium
CGCGCCGAATGGTGGCTGGCGCTGATTTCCTTCATGGAATCGAGCTTCTTCCCAATCCCGCCGCATCCAATGGTCGGCCTGCTGTGCCTGGCGCAACCGAAGAAGGCGATCCGCTATGCGCTGATCACCACCATTGCCTCGGTTTTCGGCGGGCTGTTCGGCTATGCCATCGGCCACCTCGCCTATGACACTGTCGGCGCGCAGATCCTTTCAGCCCTGGGCCTGAGCGAAAGCTTCCCCAAGGCGGCCTGCTACCTGCGCGAATACGGCGTGGAAATCATCCTGATCAAGGGCGCCACCCCGATCCCGTTCAAGCTGCTGACGATCACCGCAGGCTTCATTTCGATGCCGCTGGTGCCGTTCATCCTGGCATCGATGGCCAGCCGCGGCTTCCAGTTCCTGCTGGTCGGCATCCTGTTCCGCGTCTTTGGCGCACCGATCAAGCGCTTCATCGACAAGTATCTGGCACTGGTGAGCGCAGCCTTCGTCGTGCTGGTGGTCGGCGGCTTTGTGGCCGCAGCCATGCTGTCAGGCGCCCCCGGCAAGACCAATGCCAAGTGCGAGAGCGCGACCCTCAGCT
>CAZFYJ010000319.1:590-1724 GCA_964523215.1 uncultured Sphingomonadaceae bacterium
GGCTGAGCCTTTGGCAAGTTCCGCAAAGGCAGCTTTCGCAATCGGCGTCATCACCGCATAGGCCGGTGCCGAGACGTGGATCTCGTCTGCCCGATACTGCGGTTTCAGCGTTCCGTCGGGTGCGGCCAGGGCTGCGTGGTAGTCAGCAAGGCCAAGCTTCTGTTCGGCTGCAAATTGGCGCAGCCATGCGTTGATCTCCTGCACCCGTTTGCCAGCCGCGCCATCCAGCGGCGGGATCGTGCCCAGCACCACGCCAATTCCGTTGGCCCGCGAGATATCGACCATGGAACGGATGTTGCCCTGATAGAGCGCGGGGCTGGACGGAGCGGCCATGCTGTAAACATCGTTCGTGCCGATCAGGATATGCACCACCTGCGGCCTCAGCGCGACGACGTCGGGCTGGAACCGCCCCAGCACCTGCGCCGAACTCTGCGCATTGATGCTGCGATTGGCCCACTGATCGCCAAACAGGTCCGGCTGGGTCTGCTGCCAGTTGTGGGTCATCGAATCGCCGATGAAGACGACGCCGCCCTGTTTGCCGGCGGCTATCCGGGCGCGGTTGTCGGCATCATGGGTGCAGATGCCCAGCCAATCGTCGCGATAAGGCGCATCGCCGCCAAGCGCCCGCAGGACGAGCCAGGCCCGTTGCAGCCAGCTCTTGTTGTCATCGGCAAGGCATGGCTGATCGGCCATGCCCGGGCTTTCCGGCCGCAGCGCGGCAACGGTAACGCGCAGGCCGCCGATCAGAGCGAGAGCAAGAACCAGGGCAATGCCGAAGGTTCGGACCGGACTGTGCCCCGTCCTCGCCATGGTTCAGCCGATGATCCCCATCGCCTTGCCGGCGCGTTCGAACATGCCGATGATCTGCTGGACCTGTTCGGCTGAATGTTCAGCGCACAGCGAGCAGCGCAGCAGGGTCATGTTCGCAGGCGTCGCCGGCGGACGGGCGAGGTTGACGTAAAGCCCTTCGTGCAGCAGCGCCTCCCACATGGCCGCGCCGCGTTCCAGATCGGGCATGATCACCGAAATGATCGCCGACTGCGGACTTTCAGTGCCAAGCTGGAAGCCGAGCGCCTTCAGCCCGCCGTGCAGGACCTTCGAATTCTCCCACAGGTGCGCCCGCTTGTTGCCCGA
>CAZFYJ010000320.1:0-1723 GCA_964523215.1 uncultured Sphingomonadaceae bacterium
CGACATCACCGCGAGCGGCATCGGCCGCGTGCGGCTGACGGGCGGCGGGAGCGGCAGTTGGGCCAATGGGGCCGGCAGCGGGCGGGTGCGCATCCGCTATCGCGCCGGCCTTGCCGATGATGCCAATGGCGTGCCCGAAGCGCTGCGCATGGGGCTGCTGGCGATGATCGCGCATCTCCACGCCGCACGCGATGGCGAGCCGGGCGATCCCCCCGCGCTGATCGCGGCGCTGTGGCGGCCCCACCGCCGGGTGCGGGTGGGCTGAGCCATGGCGGACGATCCCCTGCCGCCCGCCGCCATGGCCGCCGATGCCGCGCTGCGCCGCTGCCTGCTGGCGGCTCTGCGCGACGATGCCACGCTGTGCCGCACCCTCAATCATGTGAGCGACGGGCCACCGCTGCGCGCGCACGTGCCCTATGCCGTGATCGGCGATGTCGCGGGCAGCGACTGGGGCACGAAAATGCCGCCGGGGCGCGAGCTGATCATCGCCATCAGCCTCTATGATCGCGACGAGAGCGCCGCCCGCATCGGCATGCTGGCAGGCGAGATCGGCCGCGTCGTGGCCGGTCTGCCGCGCAGCTTTGACGGCTGGCAGCTGGCCAGCCTGGTGGCTGTGCGCTCGCGCCTTTCGCGCGGGGCAGCCCCGGCAGAGCGTGGCCCCGTCGGCGGGCTGTGGCTGTGGCAGGGCGAATGGCGGCTACGCCTGCTGATGAACCATTTTGATGAATCATGATACAGAAAGGAACCATTTATGCCTGCTGAACGAGGAAGCGCCTTCTTGCTGAAGATCGGCAATGGTGCCACCCCGCCCGTCTATGCCACGCTGGCCGGGCTGCGCACCACGCAGATGGGGATCAACGGCGAACCAGTGAACATCACCAACAAGGGATCCGGCGGGTGGCGCGAGCTGCTGTCCGGCGCGGGCGTGCGCGCGCTTTCGGTCTCGGCGTCCGGCATTTTCACGGGCTCGGCCGCGGAAGGCCGGGCACGGGCGCAGGCGCTGGCGGGCACGATCGACGATTATGAGCTGGCCTTTGAAAGCGGCGAGGCGTTTCGCGGGCGCTTTCTGATCGTGCGCCTGGAATATGCAGGCGATTATAATGGCGAGCGCAGCTATGCGCTGAGCCTTGAAAGCTCCGGCCCGGTGGTGGCGCTGTGAGTGGTGGCGCTGCGAGAGGCGCGAGTTGCGATGGCGGTGCAGCCCGCGCCAACCCGGCACGCGGCGAGGCCATGCTCGAACTGGGCACGCTGAGCCTGCGGCTGCGCCCGAGCTTTGCCGCGCTGGTTGCCGCCGAGGCCGAGCTGGGGCCGCTCTTTGCCCTCGTCGATCGGGCGGGCAGCAGCCAGCTGGCGCTGGGAGAGATGGTCGCGCTGTTCTGGCATTGTGCCGATCCGCGCCCGGATGCTCTGACCCGCGAGGCGCTGGGCGAGGCGCTCATCGCGCACGGGCTGATTGCCGCCATGCCGCCGCTGCGCACCTTGCTCGGCGCGATCATGGCGGGGCGCGGATGAGGCGGCACTGATGCCCGCCGCTTCCGGCGCTGGCTTGCGCCGTGGCCCCGATGGACGCACGAGCGCAGGCACGCCGATCGTCACCAGCGGCGCGGATGCAGCGTTCACCCCCACCGCGATGCGGCTGGCCGGGCTGGCGACGCTTTTGCTGGGCTGGACGCCGGACCAGTTCTGGGCGGCGACCCCTGACGAGCTGGCCGAAATCCTCGCC
>CAZFYJ010000321.1:0-1721 GCA_964523215.1 uncultured Sphingomonadaceae bacterium
CATGTTCGGCCAGCTGGCGGGTGGCATTCTGGCCGACATTTTCGAAGATCACATTGCGCACATTGTCAAACAGCACAAAGGCAAAACGCGCACCCGCAAAGGCCAGCACCAGCCCGATGGCAAGAGCGACGGCCGGTTCCATGCCGGGCTCCATGCGGTTGATGGCGCCGGCCAGCAGAAAGCCCATCGAAATCTGCACGGCCTTTGAAACCAGCACCAGCAGCAGCGCTGCGACAATGCGCAGGCGGAGCACCGGCGCATCGGCCGGCCACAAATAGGGCAGGAAGCGCGCCATGGTGGCCAGCATCGGTGGATCGGGCCGCGCTGCCGCCTGCGTGGCCTGCGCTGCTGCATCATCCTGATCAGCGGGCTGGGGTGCGGATGCGGAAACGGGCTGCATCGCACGGCTCTAAACGCTTTGCCGCCCCCGCGCTATTCCATATCGCGCACGATGAGGGTGCAGCCCTTTGCGGGCTTCTCCCCTGCCGGTCCGTCTCCCGCAGGGCAGGGCCGCAGCCGCTGCGGCGGCAGATGCTGGCCCTTGATCGGCGGCAGCAGGGGTTGCGCCCTGCTCGCCTGCGGCGGTGTGGCAACCGACGTGTTGACGATGATCACGCGGGCGGTGCCGCGCGTCTGCCCTTGCGCCAGCAGCGCGCGCGCCTGCATCATCAGCACAACAAGGGCAGCGGCCAGCAACATATAGGGGACAAGCTTGCGCATGCCCCGGTAACGGCGCGTGATGGGGGAAGTTTACCGGCTGCGGAAGGTCATCGGCCCGCCCAGTTCGATGGACTTTGCATAGGCAGGCCGCGCGCGCAGCGTGGCGAGATAAGCCGCCAGTGCGGGCCGCGCCTCAAGTTCGCCAAGATTGTCCGCATGTTCGAGCAGATATGCCATGTTGATATCGGCCCCTGTCAGATCCTCGCCGATCAGAAAACGGCGGCCCTGCATATGGCCTTGCGCATAGTCGAGCAGCGTTTTCACCTCGCCCGTTACGAAGCCACCCAGCCGATCGCCCAGCCCGCCAAAGGCCGGTGCAATGGCCGAAAGGATCATCGGCATGGCAAGCGTTCCCTCTGCAAAATGCAGCCATTCGAGATAGGCCGCACGATCGGCCGATCCCGGCGCAGGCGCAAGCCGCCCGCCCCCGCGCGTTTCGATGATGTAATCGATGATCGCACCCGATTCGACCATGATCCGGCCGTCAATCTCGACCGCCGGGGCTTTGCCCAGCGGGTGCACGGCGCCAAGCTCCGGCGGGGAACGGCGCGTTCTGGCGTCGCGGGCATAGCGCAGCAGTTCATAAGGCGCGCCCAGCTCTTCCAGCAGCCAGATGATGCGGGTGGATCGCGAATATTCCAGATGGTGAAGCCTGATCGTCATGCCGCAATGTCCTTCCCTCACCCGTGATTGCTTGGCTGTTATGCGGCATCAATGAACCGCGCAAGGCGGGAATGCGCAACGCCCCTCCGCAGCGCCGCTTCATGGCCATATTCCTGCCTTTGCCTTTGTGCGGAGCAATGCTATTGGCGCCGCCACCATGAGCACAGACCAGTCCCGCATCCGCAATTTTTCGATCATCGCGCATATCGACCACGGCAAATCGACCCTGGCCGACCGCCTGATCCAGACGACCGGCGGGCTTTCCGAACGCGAAATGACCGCCCAGGTGCTCGACAATATGGACATCGAAAAGGAACGCGGCATCACCATCAAGGCGC
>CAZFYJ010000322.1:0-1721 GCA_964523215.1 uncultured Sphingomonadaceae bacterium
CGCTTTCCCGCAACGCCGGCAACAGCACATGCGCCACCATGTCGTCCAGCGTCAAGCCCTGCATGCGCGCGGCACGCGGCCATTGCAGCAGCGCAACCTCCAGCCCGCTTTCGGCGAGGGCGCGGGCGACGCTGTTATCGGCCTGCAAATCGAGAATGAAGTGGGGATTGATCGGCGATGGAATGATCAGCACACGCGGGGCTGCATGCTCACTCTTGCCGTTGCGCGCCCGATAGCGATGCAGCAGTGCCCCGCTCGCCAGCTTCGTCCGGCTGTCTGCCTCGGGACGAGGCGTGCGCGGCGCCAGCTGGTAGCGCCGCAATCCGATCAGCGCTTTTTCCGCCAGCGCCGGATCGCGCTGCGCCGCGTCCGCGATGATGGCGAGCAGGCCCGGCAACGGCTGCGGCCCGGCCTGAAGGCGCTGCGCGCTCACCAGCCGTGCGCCATGCATGGTTCCGGCAAGCCGTTTTGTTGCAGTGCGCAAGATTTTGGTGCAAAGAACGTAAAGCGCTGCCCATTCATGCAGCAAGCATAACAGCAAATACAGGATGGTCCACATGGCGCGACGCGGACGAAAAGCCAAAACACCTGATGACAGCCAAGGCATCATCATCAAAAAATATGCCAATCGCAGGCTCTATGACACGCACCGATCCTGCTACATCACGCTGGACGACCTGCTGGAGATGACGCGTGCCGGCAAGGAATTCCGCGTGCTCGATGCGAAGACGGATGAAGATCTGACCCACAATGTGCTCACCCAGATCATCATGGAGGAAGAAGCCCGCGGAACGACGCTGTTGCCCATCGATTTCCTGCGGCAGCTGATTGGCATGTATGGCAACAACATGCAGTCGCTGGTGCCGCAATATCTGTCTGCCTCGATGGAAGCCTTTCGTGAAAACCAGCAGCAGTTTCAAACGGCATTGAAGGGCGTGCTCACCAGCGGGCCGCTGGGCGGCATTGCCAAGCGCAACATCGAAATGTTCGAGGCGGCTGCCACCGCATTTGCGCCGCGCAAGTCAAAATCGCCGGCCCGCTCGGAGCGCGATGACGAGATCGAGGCTCTGAAGGCCGAAATCGCGGCCCTGAAAGCTGCGCTCAACAACAAGGCCTGACGTCGCCTTTTGACGCCATCCCGATAATCTAAGGTGTTTTCCTGCAAATGAGTGCGATCAAGCATGCCCTTTCGAACAGCCGGCAGAGCAATTTTGCTGCCTGGTATCAGGAACTGATTGCCGAGGCTGATCTGGCCGAAGAATCGGGCGTCCGCGGCTGCATGGTCATCCGCCCATGGGGCTATGGCATCTGGGAACGCATTCAAAAGCTGATGGATGCAAAGATCAAAGCGGCAGGGGTCGAAAACTGCTATTTTCCGTTGTTCATTCCCTTATCCTATTTTGAAAAGGAGGCAGACCATGTTGATGGCTTTGCCAAGGAAATGGCCGTTGTTACGCATCATCGGCTGATTAACGGGCCGGCGGGCGGACTGATACCGGATCCCGAGGCGCGGCTGGAAGAGCCGCTGGTGGTGCGCCCGACGTCGGAAACAGTGATCGGCGCTGCGATGGCAAAATGGGTCCAGAGCTGGCGCGATCTGCCCTTGATGATCAACCAGTGGGCCAATGTGGTGCGCTGGGAAATGCGGACGCGGATGTTTTTGCGCACTGCGGAGTTTTTGTGGCAGGAAGGGCATACGGCGCATGCCAATCGCGATGATG
>CAZFYJ010000323.1:0-1719 GCA_964523215.1 uncultured Sphingomonadaceae bacterium
GCCAGTGCCATCGATGTGCGCCTTGCGATTGGCGATATTGTCAAACTGGTTGGCCCACACTGCACCGCGCGTTTCTTCCGCGATGCGGCGCGAGGTGTGGACGAAATGGCCGGGGTTGCTGAACGGTGCCGGCGGCACCAGCACCAGCTCTGCCCCCACTGCCCGCAGCGTATCCATTTTCTCGCGCGCCTGGGTATCGGGCATGACGATGATCGTGCGATAGCCCAGCGCATTGCCGACCAGCGCCAGCCCGATCCCGGTGTTTCCCGCCGTCCCTTCGACCAGTGTGCCGCCCGCCTGCAACAGCCCCTTGGCTTCGGCATCGCGCACGATAAACAGCGCCGCACGGTCCTTCACTGAACCGCCGGGATTGGCAAATTCGCACTTGCCGAAAATCTCCGCGCCAGCGGCCTTACTTGGCCCGGCAAGCCGCACCAGCGGGGTGTTGCCGATCAGATCAAGTGGGGATGCTGCAACCGAAAGCACGGGCGCAGGCATAGGGCCGCGCCCTTCCGCCCGCAACAAAAAGCTTTCAGGACGGCGCAAAGCAGTTGCAGAAAAAATGTTATAACATTACATTTTTATCCGGGCGGGGCAGCCGCGCTGCAGACATCGCACACCGCATGACACGACAAAGGATTGATATGATACATCGCCCTGCTTTTGCCCGTTCGCTGCTTGCAGCCACCGTCCTTGCCTCGGCCATCGCAGCTCTGCCCGCTGGCCTTTCCGCGGCGGCAGCCGCCGGCGAGATGAGTTTGGACATGGCGGCGCCCCCGCCGGAAACCGAACTGGGCGACGGCAGCATCGTGGTGACCGGCGCCCTGGTGCAGAATGCCGATGATGTGCTGTTGGGCACGTCGGTCTTGACCGGTGACGAGCTGGTGGCCGAACGGCGCATGTCGATCGGCGAGACGCTCGCACGGCAGGCCGGCGCATCGGCGACATCGTTCGGGCCCTTTGCCTCACGGCCGGTGCTGCGCGGCTTTCAGGGAGAGCGGGTGCGCGTGCTGACGGACGGCATTGGCAGTTTCGATGTGTCCAACACGAGCGTCGACCATGCGGTGGTCATCAACCTACTCAATGCAGAGCGGATCGAGGTGCTGCGCGGCCCTGCCTCGCTGCAATATGGATCGTCGGCCATTGGCGGCGTCATCAATGTGCTCGATAGCCGTATTCCCCGCAAAATCCCCGAAAAGGGGATCAGGGCCGATCTGATCGGCAGCTATGGCACTGCCGCCAAAGAGCGGAGCGGCTCTGGCCGCATCGATGTTGCGCTGGGCGACAAGATCGTGATCCATGCGGATGGCAGCTATCTGAAAACGGGAAATCTGCGCACCGGCGGCTTCATCCTGACCCCAGCCTTGCGGGCGATTGCTGCGGGCAGCGCAGACCCCGAAATTGCCGGGCTGGCCGATCTGCGCGGCCGCATTCCAAACACGGCGGCGCGCAGCTGGGAGCTTTCCGGTGGCGCAGCCATCATCACCGATGGGGGCAATCTGGGCGTTGCCATCACCCGCACGGACAGCCTGTATGGCGCGCCCGTGCGCTATTCGCTCGATCCCGCGATCGAAGCAGAGGAGGTGCGGCTCGACATGCGGCAGACCCGCGTTGATCTGCGCGGCGAGATCTTTCCGGAAAATGGCTGGTTTGAGAGCATCAGGCTGCGCGCCGGCTATGCCGACTATACGCATGACGAGATCGAGGACACGGGCGAGA
>CAZFYJ010000324.1:0-1698 GCA_964523215.1 uncultured Sphingomonadaceae bacterium
TCGCGCATCCGTGGTGGCTGCCAATGCCGGATACGCCGCTGGAAATCATCGGGATGGTTTATGGCATCATGCTTTCGTGCAGCTGCATCTGGGGGCCTTGGCTTTCAGAGCTGTATCCCCCGCATCTGCGCTCCACTGCGGCTTCAATCTTCAATTGGGGCCGGGTGATCAGCATGGTCGCCCCGCTGGTCACAGCGCCGCTGGCAGAGGCCTTTGGTCGCGCACCGGTGATGAGCATGGCGTCGGCTGCGTTTCTGGTTGCCGCGGCCATCTGGTTCAGCCTGCCGGAAACCGTGAAGGCGCGGGAAAAGCCGCACGCAGCAATTGAATGACGGCGGCATCAAGCGCATAGAGCCGCAGCATGATTTCAATTCTCGATCTGTTTCGCATCGGCATTGGCCCATCGAGCTCGCACACTGTGGGGCCGATGCGCATCGCGCGGCGCTTTGTCCACAATCTGGAGAGGGCGGGCGTGCGCGAGGCCGTGAACCATATCCATGTTTCGCTGCAGGGTTCGCTGGCGCTGACCGGCGTGGGCCATGGCTCGATCGATGCCGTGATCCTGGGACTGATGGGGCATCATCCGGCCAGAATTGATCCCGATGCCATCCCATCCGCCCTGGCAGACGTGCGAAACGCAGGGGCGCTGACGCTGCCGGGCGGCCGGGCGATTGCCTTTGCCGAGGCACGCGATATCGCGCTCGACACCCATATCATGCCTGCGCTCCACCCCAATGGCATGGCGCTCACGGCCTATGGCAGCAGCGGCGAGGTGTTGCTTGAAGAACGCTATTTTTCGACCGGCGGCGGCTTTTACGCAACCGAAAGACAGCTGCAGACGCCGGTGGCCGACGACAGAATCGCCGCTGCATTCACGGGGCCCTATCCCTATGGATCGGGCGAACAGCTGTTGCAGCTGTGCAGCAGCGCGGGCATGAGCATTGCCGAACTGGTGCTTGCCAACGAAGATCATTTCCGCCCGCGTGAGGTCACCTGCGCGGGGCTGGATGCGATCGTGGCTGCCATGCTCGGCTGCATCGACCGCGGGCTGGCGACAGCCGGTGTGCTGCCGGGCGGCCTGAATGTGCGGCGGCGCGCGCCAGAGGTGCATGCACGCCTGGCGAGCGGCGTCGGATCGAACGAGGCGGAACGGCTGCTCGATTGGCTCAATGTCTATGCGCTCGCCGTGAACGAGGAAAATGCAAGCGGCGGCCGGGTGGTGACGGCACCCACAAATGGTGCCGCGGGCATCGTGCCGGCGGTGCTCAAATATTATGCATGCGGCGAAGGCCATGGCGCAGAGCGTGCACGCACCTTCCTGTTGACGGCGGGTGGCATTGCCCTGCTCTACAAGCTGCGCGCCTCGATTTCCGGTGCGGAGATGGGCTGCCAGGGCGAAGTGGGCGTGGCCTGCTCGATCGCGGCTGCCGGGCTCGCCGCGATCTGGGGCGGCACCCCTGCGCAGGTCGCCAGCGCCGCCGAAATCGGCATGGAGCATAATCTGGGCCTCACCTGCGATCCGGTTGGCGGGCTGGTGCAGATCCCCTGCATCGAGCGCAACGCGCTGGGCGCCGTCAAGGCCGTAAACGCGGCGCGCCTGGCGCTGCACAGCGAGGAATGCCCGAAAGTCTCGCTCGATCAGGTGATCGAAACGATGCGGCAGACCGGGCTGGACATGTCATCCCGCTATAAGGAAAC
>CAZFYJ010000325.1:0-1697 GCA_964523215.1 uncultured Sphingomonadaceae bacterium
ATCGCCCGGGCGCAGGGACAATTGGCGGAGGCAGCGCTGGCGCTTGCGGCTGCGCTTGATGCCGAGACGATGGTACCTCAAATCTGGAAAGCCTATGCCGATGTCCTTGATGAGATGGGCAATCGCGTCGATGCGCTGAAGGCACTCTATCAGGCAACAGCGTTGGCACCGGGATATGTCGATGCCTGGCATGACATTGCCGCGATAGCATTGGCGTTGGGCCAGGCTGAGCTGGCTGAACCGGCGTTGGCAAATCTGTCTGCGATCAAGCCGCAGGACCCAAGAATAACCTTGTTGCGGGCGCATCATGCGCAGGCAAGGGGCGATTGCGACGCTGCCATTGATGGTTTTGCTGCGGCGCTTGCGGCAAACCCGCAAGATTTGCGCGCTCGCCATAATCTGGCGGTTTGTCTGCGGCAGGCGGACCAGGCCGAGGCTGCCCTTATCGAAGTGGAAAAGGCGATCGCGCAGCGCCTGGATACGCCAGAAACGCAAACTCTCAAAGCGCATCTGCTCGCCGAGCTCGGCCAATTTGACGCGGCCATCGACCAGTATCGCGATGTCACCGCTCGATATCCCGATTATCTGGATGCGCACGAAACACTGTCGCGTTTGCTGCCCCAACTCAATGGCGGTGATCGCGTCGCGCTGGATGCCTATCAAACGGCATTGACGGCACGGCCGGATTCTAAGTCGCTTTGGCTTTCGGCGATCGGGTCTGCCAAAGCGCTGGGTCATTCGGATCAAATGCGAATTTGGGCCGAAGCCGCGCTCGCAAGGTTCGGCGATACGCCAGACATGAAAATGCTGCGCGCCACCGCGGATGTTGCGGCGATGGATTGGCAAGCGGCCCAGCTTCGGCTCGATGAGCTAGCAAGCACGTATCCCGAAAGCCATAGCGCGCGCCTCAACCTTGCCCATGTGTTGCTGGCGCAAGGCGATGCTGCAGGTGCTGAGCCGCACGCGCTGGCCGCGTCCAGGCTCAATCCCAAGGATCAATCGGCCTGGGCACTGCTGACCGTCATCTGGCGGTTGCTTGAGGACCCCAGGGAGCATTGGCTTGCCGACCATGAACGGCTGGTCATGCCGGTGGACCTGCACCCTCCTCAGGGATGGGGGGATATGGCCTCATTTTTTGCCGATCTGCGACCAGAGCTTGAGGCTTTGCACCGCACCGAGTTTCACCCGGCAGAACAATCGCTGCGCGGCGGCACTCAAACCCGCGGTAACCTGTTCAATCGCCGTCATCCCGCCATTCAGGGACTGTCGCAGTCGATTCGCAGCGCTATCCTGTCGAAGCTGCAGCAGCTGCCGGTCGAGGCAGACCACCCATTTTTGGGGCGCATCGCTGAAACGGTGGCTTTCGTTGGATCCTGGTCGGTGCGGCTGGCGAGCGAGGGTTTTCATGTCAGCCATATCCACCCTTCAGGCTGGCTGAGTTCGGCCTGCTATATCAGCCTGCCGCCTGAGGTCGGGCGCAATGGCGACCATGCCGGCGCATTGCAGTTCGGCGTGCCGGATAGTGCGTTCGGGCTTGACCTGGCACCACGCCGGATTGTCGCACCCGCCGAGGGGCGGCTGGTGATCTTCCCCAGCTATATGTGGCATGGAACGCTGCCGTTTGAGAGCGAGACGCATCGCTTGACGGTAGCATTTGATGCGATGCCCCAAGCGGTGCTTTCAATGAACAATATTCT
>CAZFYJ010000326.1:0-1695 GCA_964523215.1 uncultured Sphingomonadaceae bacterium
CAGCTGACCGGATTTGATGAAAGCGGCATTTTCTACCGCCTGGTCGACGCGCGCCCCGCCAGCTGACGCCGCATCGCGCATCGCATGTGCGCGACGATATGTCCGGGTCCGAACCCCCGCCCAATGGAGAGTGATGATGCGCAGCGTTGATCATGTGATTGCAGGCGGCGCCCCTGCGGCCCGTCGCTTTGGCGACATCATGGATCCCAATCGCGGCGGCGTGCAGGCGCGGGTGGCGCTGGGCGATCAGGCGGTGCTCGATGCCGCTGTGGCGGCGGCACAAGCGGCGCAGCCGGCATGGGCCGCGATGAACCCGCAGCGACGGGCGCGGGTGATGTTTGCATTCAAGGCGCTGGTTGAGCAGCATATGGACGAGCTGGCGCACATGCTCTCTGCCGAGCATGGCAAGGTAATCGCCGACAGCAAGGGCGACATTCAGCGCGGGCTGGAGGTTGTCGAATTCTGCTGCGGCCTGCCGCACGTCCTGAAGGGCGAATATACGCATGGCGCTGGGCCGGGGATTGACGTGTGGTCGATGCGCCAGCCGCTTGGCATTGGCGCCGGCATCACCCCGTTCAACTTTCCGGCGATGATCCCCTTGTGGATGGGCGCGGTTGCCACCAGCATGGGCAATGCCTTCATCCTTAAGCCCTCTGAACGCGATCCGAGCGTGCCGAACCGTCTGGCAGAGCTGTTTCTGGAGGCCGGCATGCCTGAGGGCATCTTCCAGGTCGTTCATGGCGACAAGGAAATGGTCGATGCGATCCTCGATCATCCGGCGATCAGTGCGGTGAGCTTTGTCGGCTCGTCAGACATTGCCCAGTATGTCTATTCACGCGGGGTGGCGGCAGGCAAACGCGTGCAGGCCATGGGGGGCGCAAAAAATCACGGCATCGTCATGCCCGATGCCGATCTTGACCAGGTGGTCAATGACCTGACCGGCGCGGCTTTCGGCTCGGCGGGCGAACGCTGCATGGCGCTGCCCGTGGTGGTGCCGGTCGGCGATGCGACGGCCGAAGCCTTGCGGGCAAAGCTGATCCCCGCGATCCACGCCTTGCGCGTGGGCATCTCGACTGATCCGGATGCGCATTATGGCCCGGTGGTGACACGCGAGCACAAGGCTCGGGTTGAGGGCTGGATCCAGAAGGCCGTGGACGAAGGCTCCGAACTTGTGATCGACGGGCGCGGCTTTAGCCTGCAGGGGCATGAGGATGGCTATTTCATTGGCCCGACCTTGCTCGATCGGGTCACAACGGAGATGGAAAGCTACCGGGAAGAAATTTTCGGCCCCGTGCTGCAGATGGTGCGTGCGCCCGATTTCGAAACCGCGCTGAGCCTGCCAAGCAGGCACCAATATGGCAATGGCGTCGCCATTTTTACACGGAACGGCCATGCCGCGCGGGAATTTGCGTCCCGCGTGCAGGTCGGCATGGTTGGCATCAATGTGCCAATCCCGGTGCCAGTCGCCTATCACAGCTTTGGCGGCTGGAAACGCAGCGGCTTTGGCGATACCGATCAATATGGCATGGAAGGCATCAAATTCTGGTCCAAATTGAAAAAGATCACCGCCCGCTGGCCCGACGGCGGGGGTGATGGCAGCAACGCCTTTATCATTCCGACCATGGGGTGAAATCGCCATTTGGCGCGCCCGACTGGATTCGAACCAGTGGCCCCCAGATTAGGAATCTGATGCTC
>CAZFYJ010000327.1:0-1688 GCA_964523215.1 uncultured Sphingomonadaceae bacterium
CCGCAGGATGGCCTGGTGGACAATCATGTCTATACCGTCACCTCTGCCTATAAGGACAGCAACGGCAACTGGCAGATCGTGATGCGCAATCCCTGGGCCAACAACAATCTGGGCACGCACAGCGAGGGCTATGATCGCGCCAGCGCCTTCATCACCGTGCCGCTTGACCGGCTGGTCCGCACTGGCGGGCTTGAAGAATTCCGCGTCGGCAACTAGGCTGTGCCGATGGCAACCGGTTTTCCAACTGCCGCGCGCAGCCGCGTGCTTGTGATGGGAATTGGCATGGTCTCGATCCTGGGGATCTCGCTCTTCGGTTGCTCGATCAACACGGATGCAAAAAAGGCCGCGACGCTGGATCAGCCCGCTGAAATCGTTGATCGCTTTGCCAAGGCGCAGGCCAGTGACTTGGCCACAGCCCCGCAGGCCGAGGCGCTGCGCCGCCAGGTCGCCGCCTATCTCGCCGGGCGATACAGCATCACCGATGCCGCCTATTACAAGGAGAGCGCAAGCGTGCCGTGGGCCGGTGTGTCGCAATATGTGGCAACGGCACGCGCAGCAGGCGCCCGCATCGCGCCGGGCGGCGGCAAGCCCGCGTTTGAGCCATGGCACAAGCCGGAACAGTTGACGGATGTCTACCCCGCTGATGATCGCTATGGCGCCTTTGCCGTTGCCATGGCGCGCGATCCGCTGCCCGATGGCACCCGGCTGATCGGCTATTTTGCGCTGGAGCCGGCAAAGCCATAACGCCCGCTGGCCCAAACGGCCTGATTGCTAGCCCTCGAGGCGGACCACGGGGGCGAAGCCGCCATAGATCATGCGCTTGCCGTCAAACGGCATCGGGTTATGCTCTTTGGAAAGGCGCGGATCGTCGAAATCGGGGTCCATCATGATGGCATAGGCCTTGTCCCGCGTTTCCTTGTCCGGCCACTCGATCCAGCTGAACACCACATCCTCATCCGCATTGGCTTTCACGGCCATGCGAAAATCGGTGGTCGTCCCGTCGGGCACATCGTCGCTCCAGCATTCCATGACGCGCAGCGCGCCCATTTCCAGAAACATCGCGTCTGCCATGGTGGCATGATCGATGAAGGCCTGCCGGTTTGCCTTTGGGACCGCGATCACAAAGCCGTCAACATAGGTCATTGGTCCATCCCCTCTCGACTCGCCCCGCCAAACGGGACTATGGGCCAGATCATTCCATAATGACAGGCGCGAGATGATGAGCGACATTCCCAACAGCCACCCGGTATCGGGCACCACCCTGCTTGCCGCGCCGGACCGCGAAATTTCCGTGCGCGAGCTGTTTGGCATCGATGTCGACATGATGTGCCCGGCCTTCAGCGAGGCCGATGGGCGCGTGCCGGACCGGGACGAGAGCTATGTGTTCGATCCCGATACCACGCTGGCCATTCTCGCGGGCTTTGCCCACAACCGGCGGGTGATGGTGCAGGGCTATCACGGCACTGGCAAATCCACGCATATCGAGCAGGTGGCGGCGCGGCTCAACTGGCCGTGCATCCGCATCAATCTGGATGCGCACATCAGCCGCATCGATCTGATCGGGCGTGATGCGATCGTGCTGCGCGATGGCGTGCAGGTGACCGAATTTCGCGAAGGCCTGCTGCCCTGGGCGCTGCAGACGCCGACCGCGCTGGTGTTCGACGAATATGATGCCGGGCGGCCCGATG
>CAZFYJ010000328.1:0-1686 GCA_964523215.1 uncultured Sphingomonadaceae bacterium
CTCCCAGCTAAACTCCAGCTCGCTGCGGTAATGCGCCTGCAGGCACATCAGGCGATAGGCGAGGGGGTGGAAGCCTTTGTCGACCAGCGTTTGCAGCCGCAGGAATTCGCCCGCCGACTTGCTCATCTTGCCCCGCCGGTCGATCAGGAAATTGTTGTGCATCCAGATCCGTGCGCCGGTGCCGGCAGAGCATTCATGCGCCTGATTCTGCGCAATTTCGCACGGGTGGTGGATTTCGCGGTGGTCAATGCCGCCAGTGTGAATGTCAAAAGGCATGCCCAGCAGCGCCTTGCTCATCACCGAGCATTCAAGATGCCAGCCGGGCGCGCCCCGGCCCCAGGGGCTGTCCCACTCCATCTGCCGTGTCTCGCCCGGCGGAGTGGTGCGCCAGATGGCAAAGTCGGCGGCGTTGCGCTTGCCGGGCACCGGATCGATGCGGGATTGGCCATCCTCGGTCACCGCGCGGGCGAGCCGGCCATAATCCGGCACCGTCGACACATCGAAATAAAGCCCGCTGTCCAGCCGGTAGCAATGCTTGGCCTCGATCGCCTTTGCCCATTCGATCATTGCCTCGACATAATCTGTCGCGCGCGGGTGCGCCGGTTTGCGGATGTTGAGCCGCGCCAGATCGGCCTCGAAATCGGCCTGATAATAGGCCGCAATGTCCCAGGCGCTTTTGCCCTGGCTTGCCGCCATTTTTTCCATCTTGTCTTCGCCCGCATCGGCATCGGACGTCAGATGGCCAACATCGGTGATGTTGATGACGTGGGTGAGATTGTAACCCTTGTAGGACAGCACCCGGCCCAGCGTGTCGGCGAAGACATAGGCGCGCATATTGCCGATATGCTGGTAATTGTAGACCGTCGGCCCGCAGGTATAGACCCGCGCTTCGCCTGCGTGGACGGGCTCGAACTCTTCAAGCTGGCGGGTCAGGCTGTTGAACAGCATCAGGGGCGGTGTGGCGGCCATGGCGCGGGCCATGCCGCTGGCAGACGCCTGCGTCAAGCTGCCTGCGCATCCCGATATGCCGCTGCCCTGTCGCATCGGTGGTTGCGCATTTGCGGTGCGCTGCCTATCTCCAGCGCAGGCGAGATGGCAGGGAAGATGCAATGACCAGCTTTGATGAGCGCGAAAAGGCGTTTGAAACGAAATTTGCCCATGATCAGGAGCTGCAATTCCGCATTGCGGCCCGGCGCAACAAGCTGCTCGGCCTGTGGGCGGCGGAAAAAATGGGGCTGACGGCCGAAGAATCGGATGCCTATGCCAAATCGGTGGTGCAGGCCGATTTTGAGGAAGCGGGCGATGATGATGTGGTCCGCAAGGTGCTGGGCGACCTCACCAGCGCCGGCGTTGAGGCCGATGATGCAATGGTGCGGGCCGCGCTCGACGACAAGGCGGTCGAGGCACGGCGCCAGTTTATCGACAGCGTTTGAGGCGCGCGACATGCCAATGGCCGCCGATGATATCACCCGCATGATCGAGGCCGCTTTGCCCGGTGCCGCCGTCACGATCACCGATTTGCGCGGTGATGGCGATCATTATGCCGCGCATGTCGTTGCCGAGCAATTTCGCGGGCTAAGCCGCGTGCGCCAGCACCAGGCCGTATACGCAGCGCTTGGCGGCCGCATGGGCGGCGAGCTGCACGCGCTGCAGCTGACGACAGCAGTGCCCGAATGATGAGTGCAG
>CAZFYJ010000329.1:0-1684 GCA_964523215.1 uncultured Sphingomonadaceae bacterium
GCCGATCTCAACCCGCCGCTGCCTTACGAACAGGATACGCAGGATTTTCACGCCCGGATGCAGGCGGCGTGCGATGCCCACAATCCGGACTATCATGCGAAGTTCAAGAAATGGGCGGACGACTATTTCTACATCCCCCATCGCGGCGTGCATCGCGGCGTCGGGGGCATTTTCTACGATCATCTCGAATGCACGGATGATGCCGCGTTCAACGCCAATTTCGCCTTCACCCAGGATGTTGGCCGGGCGTTTCTGGACATTTTCCCGGCGCTGGTCCGCCGCCGCATGGACCAGGAGTTTTCGCCACAGGAAAAGCGCCAGCAGCTCGTCTGGCGCGGGCGCTATGCCGAATTCAACCTGATCCACGATCGCGGCACCTTGTTCGGGCTGAAGACCGGCGGCAATATCGACGCCATCCTGATGAGCCTGCCACCCGAAGCGGTCTGGGAATAAGGCAAGGGGCGCGGAGAGGTGCTAAATCCTCCCCCAGCTTGCAGGGGAGGATTGCTATGCCCCCCATTGACAGCCGCACGGGTTGCCGCCAAGCCCGCTTGCCCATGGCCAGTGCATCTGCCCCCCTTTCCGACGAACGTTTCGGCCTTGACCGGCGGATCACGCTGCTGGGGCCGCTGCCGCTCGATTGCGGTGCCGCGCTCGCGCCGGTGCAGATCGCCTATGAAACCTATGGCGCGCTGAATGCCGACAAGGGCAATGCGGTGCTGATCTGCCATGCGCTGACCGGCGACCAATATGTCGCCTCGACGCACCCGATCACTGGCAAGCCCGGCTGGTGGCAGCGGCTGGTGGGAGACGGCAAACCGGTCGATCCGTCGCGCGATTTCATCATCTGCGCCAATGTGATCGGCAGCTGCATGGGATCGTCCGGCCCCGCCACGGTGAACCCCGCGACCGGCGAGCCCTGGGGCATGGACTTTCCGGTGCTGTCGATCGCCGACATGGTGCGGGCACAGGCGCTGCTCCTCGATTATCTCGGCATCCCCGTGCTCTCCGCCGTGATCGGCGGCTCGATGGGCGGCATGCAGGCCTTGAGCTGGCCGGTACTCTATCCGGATCGGGTACGCGCGGCTTTGGTGATCGCCTCGACCGCGCGGCACTCGGCGCAGAATATCGCGTTCCACGAGGTCGGCCGCCAGGCGATCATGGCCGATCCGCGCTGGCGCAAGGGGGCCTATTATGCCGATGGCGATGTACCGGCATCGGGCCTGGCGGTCGCACGCATGGCTGCGCACATCACCTATCTGTCCGAAGCGGGCCTCACCGAAAAATTCGGGCGGCGGCTGCAGGACAAGGCGGATCAGGACTGCAACGGCAGCGGTTTCGGCTTTGATGCCGATTTCCAGATCCAGAGCTATCTGCGTCACCAGGGCAGCAGCTTTGTCGACCGGTTCGATGCCAACAGCTATCTCTACATCACCCGCGCGATGGACTATTTCGACCTCGCTCAAGGCCATGACGGAATTTTGGCAAAGGCGTTCATGGGCACAAGGACGCGCTTTTGCCTGATCAGCTTCGATACCGACTGGCTGTACCCTACGGCGGAATCGCGGCGGATCGTTCATGCGCTCAATGCCGCCGGGGCTGAAGTCAGCTTTGTCGAATTGTCCTCGCCTTTCGGCCATGATGCGTTCCTGCTGGACTGCCCCGAGATGAACCGCATCATCGA
>CAZFYJ010000330.1:0-1680 GCA_964523215.1 uncultured Sphingomonadaceae bacterium
AGCATCACCGCACCGCCGCCGCCCAGGATCAGCTGCCGGCGCGGCACGCAGACGTAACCGACAGCCTGCCCGCTGTGGATCGCGATCTTGCGATCGTGTCAAAGCCCAACAGCATTGCGCTGCGCATGGCGATGGTGGCCAATGATGAGGCCGATCTGGTGGCCACCCTGCGCTGGGGCCATGAATGGGATGTGGCGGCGGCTGCGCTGATCGTGGCCGAGGCAGGCGGCATGGTCAGCGATGCGCACGGCAAGCCTTTGTCTTTCAATGCGCCGAGCGCGGCGGCATTCGGGGTGATTGCATGTGCGCCGGGGCTCCATGCCGCGGCGGTGGCGCGGCTGGCAGAGCGCGCAGCAGCGCTTGACAAGGGCATCGACTCGGCTTAACGGCGTCTGACTTTCCAACAGCGGGAATAGGAGGCTGCGCCTGTGTGCGCCTGCCTCCGCCGTGCGTTGGAAAGAACAGCGCTTTGAGATGGGGTGCCAGCCACGCGCCCTGTGGAGCAGGAGTAGACAGTTTATGGCACGTATTGCGGGCGTCAATCTGCCCACAAATAAGCGCGTTATCATTGCGCTGACCTATATTCACGGGATCGGCCGGCACACGGCCGTGAAAATTGCCGACAAGCTGGGCATTGATCACACGCGCCGGGTTCAGGATCTTTCGGATGCAGAGGTGCTCCAGATCCGCGAAACCATTGATGCCGATTTCACGGTGGAAGGCGATCTGCGCCGCGAAACCGCGATGAACATCAAGCGGCTGATGGATCTGGCATCCTATCGTGGCCTGCGGCACCGCAAGGGTCTGCCGGTGCGCGGCCAGCGGACGCACACCAATGCCCGCACCCGCAAGGGCAAGGCAAAGCCGATCGCAGGCAAGAAGAAATAAGGGGCAGGGGCGGCGCATCATGCGCTGCCGGTCTGCGCTTTCCCATTCCATCCGGGGCACCACGGCCCCATGAATATCAGGAACAGCATCTATCATGGCACGCGAACCACAAAGGCTGCGGCGGCGCGAGCGCAAGAACATCTCTTCCGGGGTGGCGCACGTGAATGCCAGCTTCAACAACACCATGGTGACCATCACCGACGCGCAGGGCAACACCATCAGCTGGTCTTCGGCTGGCATGATGGGCTTTAAGGGATCGCGCAAATCGACTCCCTATGCCGCGCAGATCGCCGCTGAAGATGCCGGCAAGAAGGCCGCCGAACATGGCGTGCGCACGCTCGAAGTCGAAGTGAAAGGCCCTGGCGCCGGTCGCGAATCGGCGCTGCGTGCGCTGCAGGCGGTGGGCTTCGTCATCACCTCGATCCGCGATGTGACGGCGATCCCGCACAATGGCGTGCGCCCGGCCAAGCGCCGTCGCGTCTGATCCCAGGCTAAGGGCGGCAATGCGCTGCCCTTTGCCACAGGGCTACCATCACACACTGGCGTCGCACCCGGCCTTGCCCCCCGGAAATGGCGCCGAAACATAGGGGAAATCCATGACTGTCAATATTCGCAACTGGCAGGAATTGAAAAAGCCCACCGCGCTGGAAGTGAAGGCCGATGCCAATTCGAAGCGCAAGGCCACATTTGTGGCAGAGCCGCTGGAGCGCGGCTTTGGCCTGACGCTGGGCAATGCCCTGCGCCGCGTGCTGCTCTCCTCGCTGCAGGGTGCCGCCATCACGTCGATCAAGA
>CAZFYJ010000331.1:0-1643 GCA_964523215.1 uncultured Sphingomonadaceae bacterium
GGTGGACCGTGACAGCTTCGATGAATGGCTGCGCACGCGGGCGGCAGAGGCGGGGGCAACGCGCATCGCCGGGCGGTGCGAAACCGTTGACGACAGCCGGACGATCGCCCGCATTGCCTATCGCGAGGATCGCAGTGGCGCGCTGAAGACCGTGACCGCCCGATGCGTGATCGGGGCAGATGGCGCGCGCTCGCAAGTGGCGCGCCAGTGCATCAAGGGGGCAGACCGGGTGCGTTGCGTCTTTGCTTATCATGAGGTGGTCGAAGTCCCGGACGTGATCGATGCCGATTATGACCAGACACGGTGCGACGTCTATTATCAGGGGCATCTTTCGCCCGATTTCTATGCCTGGGTGTTTCCGCATGGCAAACAGGCGAGCATTGGCCTTGGCAGCGCCCACAAGGGGTTTGCGCTGCGCGAAACAACCGCGCAGATGCGCAGACAAACTGGCCTAGACCATTGGAAAACGATCCGCCGCGAAGGTGCGCCCATTCCACTCAAGCCATTGAAACGATGGGATAATGGCCGCAATGTCGTGGTGGCGGGCGATGCCGCGGGTGTGGTTGCCCCCTCATCGGGCGAGGGCATTTATTATGCCATGACGGCGGGGCGCATGGCGGCGGATGCGGCGGCTGCCTATCTTGCCACGGCCGATGTGCGTGCGCTGCGCATGGCCCGCAAGGCCTTCATGAAAGAGCATGGCCGCGTCTTCTGGATTCTGGGGATGATGCAGTTTTTCTGGTATCGCAACGACAATATGCGCGAACGTTTCGTCAAGATGTGCGCTGACCCGGATGTGCAGCGCTTGACTTGGGAAGCCTATATGAACAAGAAACTGGTCAGGCGAGATCCGATGGCGCATGTGCGCATCTTCTTCAAGGATCTGGGCCATTTGTTCGGATTGAAGCCAGTGGGGGGATAGCGCAGCCATGACCAGAGCCGGCATTTTTCCGCTCTTGATCGCCGGCTCGCTTGCACTCATCACTGCCGTCGTAGGCGGCACGCTGACAGTGCTCGATGCCTGGTATTACAGCCTGCAGCAGCCCAGCTGGGCCCCGCCGGATTACTTGTTCGGCATTGCCTGGACTGTGATTTTCGCGATGATTGCGCTCGCGGGCGTCAAGGTATGGGAAGAAGCGCCCACGCGGCGTGATTTTGAAATCGCGCTCGGCATGTTTGCCTTCAATGGCTTTCTCAATCTGTTGTGGAGCTTCCTCTTCTTCCGCCTGCAGCGCCCGGATTGGGCTTTTTTCGAGCTGCTGGCGCTGTGGACGTCGATCCTGATCCTCATGATTTTCTGCCGGCGCTTTTCGAAAGGCGCTGTGCTGCTCCTGCTGCCCTATCTGCTGTGGGTCAGCTTTGCCGGTGCGCTCAACTATCAGGTCGTGCAGCTCAACGGCCCCTTTGGCTGATGATCGGTGGCGTCGTTTTTCGCATCGGGCCATGCCGCAGATGTGGTGCTGGCGGTGCTGTTGATCGAGGCGCTTTGGCTGTTGCGACGCGGCTGGAGCCTGCCGGATGTCGCGGGCTTGCTGCTGCCTGCCATGCTGATGATCCTGGGGCTGCGGGCGGCGCTCACCGGCGCTGAATGGCCATGGATCGCGCTGCCGCTTGCGCTTGCCTTTCCTGCTCATCTTTATGAT
>CAZFYJ010000332.1:0-1628 GCA_964523215.1 uncultured Sphingomonadaceae bacterium
ACGGCGCGGTCAGCAAGCAAAGCCATATCGCCTGCATCTCCCAGAAATGCGCGCAAGGCGGCATCGGCTGTCGCGCCGGTGCGATCCTCGGCCGATATCATCACGGCAATGGCCCGCTGGTCGCCGCCCGTCAGCCGCGCCTTCAGCGTCTCCAGCTTCACCTTTGCCGGCTGGCCGGTCAGCGTGCCGCCGATCCGGTAAAAGCTGACAACCTGGCGATGCACCGGGCCGGGTGCGGCGATCCGTTCCCATTGCCCGCCCTTCACCCGCGGACCGTTGCTGCTCCATGCCCAGGCCCCGCCCGGCGTGATGGCACCCTGGCCAAAGCCCACAATTTCCTTGCCGTCGCGCTGGCTGGCAAAGGCCACGATGGCCAGATCGACCGTCTTTCCGGCCTGATTGCGCAGATGCACCATCCGGATGGCATCGGCCCCGGCAAAATTGGGGGCCCAGGGCGCCTGCCAATCGGGCTTTGTTTCTGTCCAGCCGGCGATGGCAGGCAAGCGGATTTCGGCCGTGCGTCCGGTTTGAGACTGGTCCACCCACATCGCCCAGCCAAAGGGCAGCAACAGCAATGCCGCAAGCGTGGCAGAGACATGGCCGGGCCGGACCGACCGGGCGAACGCCGGCGCACGGATGCTGCCCGGCTCGATGAAGGGATCATGCGGGCTGCGATCAAACCAGCGCCACGCAACAGCCATGACAAGCGCAATCACGACCGCAAAGAACACCCAGCCATAGATCACATGATCAAATCCGGTTGCGGTATCGCGCCCATAATGTTCGGCCACCCAGATGGTGCCAAAGGCGCGCAGGCCATTGGCAATGACGGGGGTGATCAGCGCACCTGCGAGAAACCACGCCCGCCGCTGTGCCGAACGGAAGCACACATGGGCGGCAAGCACTGAATAGGCGGCCATCGCTATCAGGAACTTTGCGCCGGAGCAGGCCTCAGCCACTTCGAAATAGCCATTTGGCGTGGAAATGAAGATGCCGCTGATATGGGCGGGAATGCCGCTCAGCCCCAGCAGGAACATGGCCAGCTCCGCCGTCAGCGTTTGCAGCGGCGGCACCAGTTCCTCGCCAAATGGGATGAGGAAGAGCGAGAAAAACAGCGGAAAGAGCAGCGCCTTTGCCACATGCGGGCCCAGCAGGCTGATCACGCTGGACTGCAACAGGATGATGAGCGCCGCCTGCTTGAACAGCGCTACCCCGGCGGCCTGGCCAAACAGCCACAACAGCGCGCCCATCGCGCCCCACAGGAGCCCCGGCCACCAGGCATGCGGCATCGTCAGGGCAAGCGCGCCGCGCCGCTGCTGCACCAGCCAGGCAAGGATCGGGATGATCAACAGGCAATGATTGAAGGTCGAGCTGTTCCACCAGATCGCAGCCATCGCCAGCGCGTCACGCCACAGCAGCGCAATGATGCCCGCCGCGCACAGCAGCAGCCAGCCCAGCGAGCGCCGCCAGGCTTCGGCCAGCCCAAGCTGTGGCGCCGGTGCATCCATGGCGACGCTGGCCATCAGCCGGCCTCGAACAGGGTGGCCAGCGGTGCGAGCTGTTGTTCCCAGCTGTAGCGGCTGACCATCTGGTTGCGGGCGGCAGCACCCAGCGCCTGCATGCGCGCT
>CAZFYJ010000333.1:0-1627 GCA_964523215.1 uncultured Sphingomonadaceae bacterium
GAAGTCGGCAGCAAGGCATGGGGCATGCTGGCCGTGGGTTCGCCGCGCCCGCTGTCCGGTGTGGATGCTGGCACGGTTGATGATTTTGCCGGAAACGATGACAGTGCCGGTTATCTGCGCACCCGCTTGCTGATCGCGGGGCTGGCGGGGCTGGGTCGCCTCGATGGCGCTGCCGCACGCGAGGCAGCGGCGGACTATGATTTCGACCTTGGCAAGAACAGTCGCTGGACTCGCGCCATTTCTGCGGCCTCACAGCGCGGCGAGCAGGGCACGGTTGCGGTGCTCGCAGCGGTGGGAATGCAGGGGCGGGGATGGCAGCGCATGCAGCCGCTCCATCTTTATCACATCGTTTCGGCTTTGCGTCAGGTCGGCCTTGCCTCCGAAGCGCGCATGATCGCTGCCGAAGCGGTGGCGCGCAGCTGATCGGACGTCTTCATCCCATGGAGCCCGATCACCAGCTGATCGCACGTTTCATCGAAATGATGAGTGCGCAACGCGGTGCGGCGGCCAATAGCCTGCTGGCCTATCAATCGGATTTGCAGCGCGCCTCGGAGCTGCTGAAAGGCGGGCTTGGCAGCGCCGGGACGGAACAGCTCCGCATGCTGATTGCGGATTATGCGCAGCTTGCCCCATCGAGCCATGCCCGAAAACTCTCGGCCTTGCGGGGGTTTTACCGCTTTCTTGTGGACGATGGCTGGCGCGAAGATGATCCGTCCGCCAGCATAGCGCGGCCGCAAACACAGCGCAGCCTGCCCAAAATCGTAAGCCGTGCCGATGCCGAGGCGATGTTTGCCTTTGCCGAGGAAAGGCTGGCGCAGGCAACGGCCCAAGCACAGGCATGCGCATTGCGCGATCTCGTCCTGCTGGAGCTGCTCTATGGCTCGGGCCTGCGCGCGAGCGAGCTGGTTTCGCTGCCGCGGCGCGCCATTGCGCCTGGCCGGCCTTTCATCATCATTCGGGGGAAGGGCGGCAAGGAACGGATGGTCCCCCTCTCTGATCGTGCCCGCGCGGTCGCGCTGCGCTGGATGGACACGCTGCCGCCTGAAAACCCATGGCTGTTTCCTTCGCGCGCGCGCCATCTTTCGCGGATCCGCCTCTATCAGCTGGTGAAGGATGTGGCGGCGGGAGCCGGCATCCCGCCTGAACGCGTCAGCCCGCATGTGTGGCGCCATGCCTTTGCCACCCATTTGCTGGAGGGCGGGGCCGATCTGCGCACGTTGCAGGCCATGCTGGGGCACAGCGCCATTGCCACCACCGAAGTCTACACCCATCTCGATGCGCGGCGGCTGAGCCGGCTTGTCCAGGAAAAACACCCCCTCGCGCAGATGGGCGAGCAGCAGCGCACCCGCCACAGAAACGTTGACGATGGCGCGGCTGCTCCCTAGGCGCTGTGCGGATGGCAACATATCTCGAATTTGAAAAGCCGATTGCAGCGCTCGAACAGAAAATCCGCGAGCTGCGCGAGACGGCCGATGGCGGATCGCTGCCGATTGAAAGCGAGATCAAGCGGCTTGAGGGGCGTGCGCAGAAAATGCTGGCAGAGCTTTATGCAAGGCTCACCCCATGGCAGAAGACTCAGGTCGCCCGCCATGCCAATCGTCCGCATTTTCAGCAGTTCATCACGCAC
>CAZFYJ010000334.1:0-1621 GCA_964523215.1 uncultured Sphingomonadaceae bacterium
CCCCCATGGTCATCGGGCAGCAGGGCCGGGGGAGGGTTGTTGCGCCGGGGCTGCCGGCACGGCTGGAGGCGGGGTTCCGCTGTGGCTGCCGCTCTGGCTTGCGCTCTGGGCCCCATTCCGGGGCTTCCCATCGGGCAAGGCGGGCGGCGCAATCTTGTGGCGGATCACCGCATCGGGCAGCTTTCCGGTGCGGATGAAGTCCGAAAAATCGGCATTCAACACATCCTGCGTCTCGCGATCGGCCTTTGCCGCTGCCTCGGCATCATAGCCGATGTTGAGCGAACGTGCCATGTCCTGATAGCGCCGCCGCCGCTCCGCATTGTCGCGATTGGCCTGCTTCAGCCGCTCCACCCAATCGCGCCGTACATCTTCGATGCTGCGATTTTCCTCCCAGCTTTCGAAATAGACGATCTGCGCCTTTCTTTCGACCGGGCGGACAAAGCTGTTGTTCACAGCCCAAACGATCACATAGGAAATGGCCAGCGCCACGCCCAGCGAGGTCCAGCGATGGGGGCGGTCTTCGCGCACATAATCCCAGAAATCGCGCCACGGATTGCGCGGCTCATAGCCGGGATAATCGGGCTGCGCCTCCTTGTGCTCGCGGCGGATCAGCCTGCCTAGCATGGCATCGACACCTGCTGTGCAGCAGCCTTGAGCCGGGCCAGCGCGGCCTCGCGGCCGATCAGCGGGAGAAGAGCGGCCATATCCGGCCCGTGATCCCGGCCGGTGAGCGCACGACGCAGCGGCAGGAACAGCGCCTTTCCGCTGCGCCCCGTCTCGGCCTTGAGCTGTGCCGTGAGTGCCCCCCACGGATTGCCGGAAAAGTCGAGCGCCGCCGCAAGTGCCGCTGCCTGCGCCACAAATGCCCGGTCTTCGGCTGCGGTTTCGCTGTGCACCGGCCCGGTCACCACATGCCACCAATCGGCCACATCGGCCAGCGTGTCGATATTGGGGCGGATGGCAAGCCACGCCGCTGCATCCATATCCGCCGGCAGCCGATCCGCGACGGCAGCATGATCCAGCTGGTGCAGGATTTTGGCATTGAGCGCGGCCAGCTCTGCCTCGTCGAAGCGCGCCGGCGCCCGGCCAAAGCGAGCAAAATCAATGCTGTCCACCAGGGGGGCAAGCGATGTGACCGGCTCCACCGGATCGCTGGTGCCCAGCCGCGCCAGCAGCGCTGCAATCGCCAGCGGCTCGATGCCCGCATCGCGCAGCCCCGCCATGCCCAGCGCGCCCAGCCGTTTCGAAAGCTTGCCCTCGGCCCCGGTGAGCAGCGCTGCATGCGCAAAGGCAGGCGGTGGCGCGCCCAGCGCTGCAAACATCTGGATCTGCATGGCCGTGTTGGTCACATGATCTTCACCGCGCACCACATGGGTGATGCCCATGTCGATATCGTCGATCGCGCTCGGCAGCATATAGAGCCAGCTGCCATCCGCGCGCCGGATCACGGGATCGGAGAGCAGCCCCGGATCAAAGCTCTGCGCCCCGCGCACCAGATCGTCCCACGCGATTGGCGCCTGCGTGTCCAGCCGGAAGCGCCAGTGCGGCGTCACGCCATCGGGCACCGGGGCATCGGCAGGCTTGCGCTCATAAACCGGGGGCAGCCCGCGCCCCAGCAATA
>CAZFYJ010000335.1:0-1608 GCA_964523215.1 uncultured Sphingomonadaceae bacterium
GGTGACATCGCCAACTGGATGATCCCCGGCAAGATGATCAAGGGGATGGGCGGCGCGATGGATCTCGTCGCCGGCGTGAAAAAGATCATCGTGGTGATGGAGCATGTCGCGAAGGACGGCAGCCCCAAGTTCATTCCCGCCTGCACCCTGCCGCTGACGGGCAAGAATGTGGTCGATATGATCATCACCGATCTGGCCGTGTTCCAGCGGCCGGATCATGGCGCGCCCTTCCGCCTTGTCGAAATGGCGCCCGGCGTCACCGCGCAGGATGTGGCTGCACGCACGACCGCGCATTACACGCAATGACCTACACGCTGATCACGGCAAACCGCAATTATTCGAGCTGGTCGCTGCGGCCATGGCTGCTGATGAAGGCGCTGGGGCTTGCGTTCGAGGATCGCCTGGAGCCGTTTACGGCAGACAGCAATTATGCCGCATTCCGTGCCTTTTCGCCGACTGGCCAGGTGCCGGTGCTGCTGCATGAGGGCCGGACGATCCATGATTCGCTCGGCATCACGCTCTATCTGGCCGATCGGCATGCCGGTGTCTGGCCGCTTGATGCCGATGCGCGCGCATGGGCGATGTGCGCGGCGTGCGAGATGCATTCAGGCTTTGCCGCGCTGCGCCGTGATTGCACCATGAATGTGGGGGTGCGGGTGGTCCCGCGCCCCATGTCTGCCGCGCTCGTGGCGGATGTCGCGCGCATCCGCGAACTTTTTGAAAGCGGGGTGACGCGCTTTGGCGGCCCGTGGCTGGCGGGCAGCGACTTTACGGCGGCCGATGCCTTTTTCGCGCCGGTCGCCTGGCGGATACGCACTTATGGCCTCGATGTGGGCGTGGTGGCGCAGCGCTGGGTCGATCATGTGATTGCGCATCCGGCAATGCAGCAGTGGGAGGCCGAGGCACTGGCCGAACAGTGGCGCGAGGAAAGCCACGAAGCCGAGCTGCGCAGCTGCGGTGCCATTATTGCCGATTTTCGCGCCAGCTGACTGGCAGGGGCGAGGGCGCATGCGCGACAACCCGTTTCTCGAACCGGGGGATATTCCCGAGACGCTTTCAAGCCCCGATCACAGCGCGCTTTATGATGTGCCGCGGATCGCGGCGATTCTGCAAGAGGCCGCAGCCGAGCGGCGCTGGGTGAGCTATTCAGAGCTGCTGAACCGGCTGGGCTTCCGCTTCACGCGGCCCAAGATGCGGGTTGTCTGCCGCACCCTGGCGCAGGTGGATGCCGAGGCCGAATTGCGGGCAGAGCCGCCGCTTGCGGTGCTTGTCGTGCGCGAAAGCGATGGCCTGCCCGGCCAGGGCTGGTGGATCGACCGGCCGACGGCAGTAGATGGCTATGCCGGTGCATGGACCGGCCCCGATGCGCGCGCATATGTGGCGGCGCACCAGGCTCGCGCCTTTGATTTCTGGTCCCGCCGCAGCGCGGGCGCCTGGCCATCCCCTGTGCGAAGGACACGCCAAAAGGATGCTTGATCCCCGCTCGCTTGCGCCATAAAGCACGCGCCAATGAAAGCCGACATCAGCCGCCCCGAAACTGTTCGCGTTGCCAGCCCACGCATTGCTTGCGACGGCGCATCGGATATCCCCGGGGGTGCCGCGCTGGGC
>CAZFYJ010000336.1:0-1576 GCA_964523215.1 uncultured Sphingomonadaceae bacterium
AAGGAGTTCATGGTCCGCAACACCTATATCTACCCGCCCGAGCCATCGATGCGGATCGTGTCAGACATCATTGCCTATACCAGTGCCAACATGCCGAAATTCAACAGCATTTCGATTAGCGGCTATCACATGCACGAAGCCGGGGCGACGGCGGTGCAGGAACTCGCCTTCACCATCGCCGATGGCAAGGAATATGTGCAGCGCGCGATGGCCAGCGGCCTTGATATCGACGCTTTTGCGGGCCGCCTCAGCTTCTTCTTCGGCATTGGCATGAACTTCTTCATGGAGGTGGCGAAATTGCGCGCCGCGCGCACTTTGTGGCACCGGGTGATGGACGGGCTGGGCGCCAAGGACGAACGCAGCAAGATGCTGCGCACGCACTGCCAGACGTCAGGCGTAAGCTTGCAGGAGCAGGACCCTTATAACAACGTCATTCGCACCACCATCGAGGCAATGGCTGCGACATTGGGCGGCACGCAGTCGCTCCACACCAATGCGCTGGATGAGGCGATTGCGCTCCCCACCGATTTCTCCGCGCGCATTGCCCGCAACACGCAGATTGTGCTGGCCGAGGAAAGCGGGATTACCAAAGTCGTCGATCCGCTGGGCGGTTCTTATTATGTCGAGGCATTGACCCAGTTGCTGGTCGATGATGCGTGGAAGATCATTGAGGACGTCGATGCAGCAGGCGGGATGACCGCCTATGTCGCCACCGGCAAGCCCAAGGCCGCGATCGAAGAGGCCGCTGCAGCGCGACAGGCGCGGGTGGACAAGGGCGATGTCGTGATTGTCGGTGTCAACAAATATCGCCTCGCGGATGAGGCACTGCTCGACACGCTTGAGGTTGATAATGCTGCGGTGCGTGACGCGCAAATTGCGCGGATCAAGCGTGTGAAGTCGGAACGGGACGAAGCCAAGTGTCAGGCAGCGCTCAAGGCGCTGACAAAGGGGGCAGAAGAACAAGCCAATCTGCTAGCGCTCGCCATCGAAGCGGCGCGGGCTCGCGCCACACTCGGCGAGATATCGGATGCGATGGAAGCGGCCTTCGGTCGCTATGCCACCTTGCCGACGCCGGTGAAGGGCATTTATGGCACCGCCTATGCCGACGATGCCCGCTATGCACTGGTGGTGGAAGGTGTCGATGCCGTCAGCCGCCGCTTGGGCCGCAAGCCCCGAATCCTCGTCGCCAAAATGGGGCAGGACGGGCATGATCGCGGCGCGAATGTGGTGGCGAGCGCCTTTGCCGATATGGGGTTTGACGTGCTGTCCGGTCCGCTGTTCCAGACGCCGGAAGAAACCGCGCAAATGGCGCTGGACAATTCGGTGGACGCGGTTGGCGCGAGCTCGCTCGCGGCAGGCCACAAAACGCTGATCCCCGAACTCATCCGCTTGCTGAAGGACGCAGGCCGCGCAGACATCAAGGTCATCGCCGGCGGCGTGATCCCGCCGCAGGACTATGATTTTCTCCGCGACGCAGGCGTGCAGGGGATTTATGGTCCGGGCAGCAATGTGGTGGAGTGCGCAGCGGATGTGCTGCGCCTGCTGGGGCACAATATGCCGCCGGTTGGGGAGGCTT
>CAZFYJ010000337.1:0-1572 GCA_964523215.1 uncultured Sphingomonadaceae bacterium
CACTTATGGCCGGGATGGACGCGTCACTCTGGCTGGGGGATGCACCCGCATCGCATTTGAGAGCCTCCAGATCGGGAGCAACCGCGCCGGGCCGACCACGCTGCCTCTATGCGCGGCACGCGGCGCGCCTTTGATCAGCTTTGCCAATGGCCGCCTGCAGGGACGCATGGAGATACCAGGGTTTGTCTGGCGCGGCGCAGCCGGGCAAAATCCTCTGCTCGTCACCGCAGACCGGATCGGCATCGATCTGGCCACGCGCAACATCTCTGCTCAGGCCGTTTCGGTGCGGATCGGCGACGGCGACAGCCCCATCCGCTTCGCCGCCACACAGTTGACCGGGGCCGGAACAGATGGCGGCGGATTTGCCGGCAGGATCGAAAATGCCGCCGGACGCATCGGGCCGGTTCCGCTCGACCTCTCCGGGATTGGCGCGGACTGGCGCTATGCGAATGGGCAGCTGGAAGCAGGCGGCGTGCTGCGTTTCGAGGATGCAGCGCAGGTCGATCGCTTCAATCCGATGATCAGCAAGGATTTTGTGCTGACATATGCTGGCAATGATATCGAGGCATCTGGCGGCGTCTATGAGCCGACCACGGGCCGCGCGATCGCCGGCATCAGCATTGCCCACAGCCTTGCCCGCAATGCCGGGCGTGCGGACATCAACGTCGTCGATCTGCGCTTTGACAGTGGCTTGCAGCCGGCATTGCTGAGCACGGTGGTGACCGGCGTTGTCGCCAATGTCGATGGCGTCGTGAATGGCAAGGGGCAGATTCGCTGGAATCAAGGAACGGTGACCAGCGATGGCACATTTTCGACCAGCGACATGGCGCTTGCCGCGGCCTTTGGCCCGGTTCGCGGCCTTTCCGGGGAAATTCGCTTTACTGACCTGCTGGGTCTGCAGACGGCACCTGGCCAGATCGTGCGGCTGGCGTCGGTCAATCCGGGGCTGGAAGTTGTGAACGGGCTGGTTCGCTATCAGCTGCTGCCCGAACAACAGGTCTCGGTTGAGGGAGGCACATGGGAGTTTGCCGGCGGCCAGCTGCTGCTGCTGCCGACTGTGCTGGATTTCAGCGCCGTGAAACCCCGGCGGTTTCTGTTCAATGTGCGCGGGGTGGATGCCGAGCTGTTTCTCTATCGCTTTGGCTATGAAAATCTAAATGCAACCGGCATATTTGATGGCGAGCTGCCGATCATTTTCGATGCCGAGGGCGGGCGCATCGAAAACGGTCAGCTGCGTGTGCGGCAGGGCGGCGGCACGATTGCCTATGTTGGCGAGCTGACCCAGTATAATCTCGGCACGATGGCAAATTTTGCCTTTAATGCATTGAAATCACTGAAATATGAAAATTTGCTGGTCAGCATGAACGGCGATCTGGCTGGCGAGATGATCACCGATGTGCAGTTTTCGGGCATCAGCCAGGGTGAGGGGGCAAGCCGCAACCTGATCACGCGGCAGATTGCCAAATGGCCGCTGGTATTCAATATATCGATCAAGGCCCCGTTCCGGCAGCTGTTTTCATCGGTGCGCGGCTATTATGATCCGACGTCGCTGGTTGAACAGAACAGGGAAAG
>CAZFYJ010000338.1:0-1571 GCA_964523215.1 uncultured Sphingomonadaceae bacterium
TGCGCGGCGCGGAGGGTCGCTTGTGCCCGCCTGGCGCTGCACGCACCTGGCGCTTGGCTTCCCAATCGGCATATCCGCCCGCGATAATGTCGACTGTGCCGCTGCCATCCAGCCCGAGCGTCAGCGTGACCGTGCGGTCGAGAAAGTCCCGGTCGTGGCTGACGATCAGCACTGTCCCCTCATAATCGGCGATCACTTCCTGCAGCAGATCGAGCGTTTCGAGATCCAGATCGTTGGTCGGTTCATCGAGCACCAGCAGATTGGATGCGCGGGCAAATTCGCGCGCCAACAGAAGGCGCGATTGCTCGCCGCCGGAAAGCGTCGCGATTTTCGCGTCCGCCAGCCCGGGGTCGAACAGAAATTCCTTCAGATAGCCTTGCACATGCTTTCGCGTTCCGTGGACATCGATCCAGTCCCCCCCTTCTGCAAGCACGTCGCGAACCCGCTTGTCCGGCGCCATCAGGCTGCGCTGCTGATCGATGATGATCCCGTCAAGGGTGCGGGCCAGCGTCACGCTGCCACGATCGGGAGCCAGCTCGCCGGTCAGCAGCCGGAGCAGCGTTGTCTTGCCAGAGCCGTTGCGCCCGACAATGCCGATCCGGTCCCCGCGCTGGATCCGGAGTGTAAAGTTACGGATGATGGCGCGTTCGCCATAGGATTTGGACACCTCTTCGGCAACGATCACCGATTTGGTTCGCACATCATCATTTGAGATGGCCATTTTGGCTGTTCCGGCGGCACCCAGCATGGCCGCCCGCTGCGCCCGCATCTCGTGCAGCCGCGCCAGCCGCCCCTGGTTGCGCTTGCGCCGGGCGGTGACCCCGCGTTCCAGCCAGCGCGCCTCGATCTTCAGCTTGGCGTCGAGCCGCTCGGCATTGCGGGCATCCTCGGCATAGACAGCCTCCTGCCATGCCTCGAAACCGCCAAAGCCAACCTCCTTGCGGCGCAGCGCACCGCGATCGAGCCACATGGTCTGCCGCGTCAGCCGGGTCAGAAAGGTGCGATCATGGCTGATCGTGATGAACGCGCCCTTATAGCGCGAAAGCCAGCTTTCCAGCCAGTTGATCGCCGCCAGATCGAGATGGTTGGTCGGCTCGTCCAGCAGCAGCAGATCGGGTTCGCTGGCCAGCGCCCGGGCAATCGCCGCCCGCCGCCGCTCGCCGCCGCTGGCGCTGGCTGCATCACGGCCGAGATCGATCTCCATCTGATCGGCAATGGCCTCCAGCGCATGCGCCGCCGGTGCGCCTGCCCGGTCCAGTGCCCAGTCGCGCAGCGTGGCATGGCCCGCCATGTCGGGATTTTGTTCCAGCAGCACGACCTGGGTGCCCGGCACAATGGTGCGCTGGCCTTCATCGCATTCGATGACGCCGGCAATCAGGCGCAAGAGGGTGGTCTTGCCCGCGCCGTTGCGGCCGACCAGCGCCAGCCTGTCACGTGCGCCGATATTCAGGTCCAGCCCGCGAAACAGCCAGCCGGCCCCCTGAATGAGACCCAGATTTTCAAAGGAGAGGATCGGTGCGGCCATGATGCTGTGCGCTCTAATCGCGAACGGCGGGTGCGGCAAGGCTGGC
>CAZFYJ010000339.1:0-1540 GCA_964523215.1 uncultured Sphingomonadaceae bacterium
GGGTGGCAGGCAGGGCCTGCGCCTGAAAACGGGCGACATCGGCCTTGAACGGCGTTGCACAGCCAGCCAGCCCCATGGCCAGACCAGCAATTGCAGCGATTGCGAAACGGCGCGTCTTTTCCATCACAGATTCCCACATCTGACGTTCAACAGGATATTCATATAGACACGCTGAACGGGATTTGAATGCCCGGCGGCGCAGCATATGCCGCCACCGGTCAGCGCATATGCTACGCTTTACTGGCAAACAGGCCCAGCGCCGATTGCGCCGCAGATAAGGTTGGCATTGCCAGCGCCCGCGCATCGGCTGCGCCTTTTTCGAGCAGGGCATCGATTGCCCCCTGATCGGCCTTCAGCGCAACAAAGCGATCGCGGATCGGGGCGATGGTGGCAATGGCGAGGTCAGCCAGCCGTGGTTTGAACTGCCCAAAGCCCTGGCCGCCAAATTCGGCGAGAACAGATGCAGTGCTGCGATCGGCCAGTGCGGCATAGATGCCAACCAGATTGGCCGCCTCCGGCCGCCCGTTCAGTCCCTCGACATCGCCGGGCAGTGGCTCTGCATCACTCCGGGCCTTTTTGAACTTCTGGGCGATGCTGTCGTCGCTGTCGGTCAGATTGATGCGGCTCATGTCGCTCGGGTCGGATTTGGACATTTTCGCGCTGCCATCGCGCAGGGACATGATGCGCGCTGCCTCCGCACTGATGATCGGCTCGGGCAGGGTGAACAGCTCCTCGCCTGTATCATTGTTGAATTTGGTCGCAATATCGCGTGCCAGCTCCAGATGCTGTTTCTGGTCATCGCCCACGGGCACGTGGGTTGCCTGATACAGGAGGACATCGGCTGCCTGCAGCACGGGATAGGCATAGAGGCCAATGCTCGCCCCCTCGCGATCCTTGCCCGATTTTTCCTTGAATTGCGTCATGCGGTTCAGCCAGCCGATGCGCGCCGTGCACATCAGCAGCCAGGCCAGCTCCGAATGCTGGGGCACCCGCGCCTGATTGAAGAGGATGGATCGGGCCGGATCAATCCCGCTCGCGATCAGCGCGGCCGCCAGCTCGCGCACATTGGCACGCAGCTGGTGCGGATCGTTGCGCACGGTAATGGCGTGCAGATCGGCAAGGAAAAACAGGCAGGCACCGGGATGCGCATCCTGCATCGCAACCCAGCGGCGGATCGCCCCCAGATAATTGCCAAGGTGCAGATTGCCGGTTGGCTGGATACCGGAAACGACCCGCATCACGCCTCCTCTGCCGCTATATTGGCATTGCGGCGGAACAGCGCCATCACATCATCCTTGTTGACCGCGCCGATCATCCAGCCAAGCCCGAAATAGACCAGCATTGCCGGGCCGATCAGCAGCGTCAGCGCCAGCACCCGTTCAATCGCATTGCCATCAAACATGCCGCCAATTTGTGAGAGCGCTGCGAGGATGGTGAGGCCCATGGCAGCACCCGCAACGACTTGCCGGGTCAGCCGCCGGCGCACATCTGGCAGGATGGAGAAATGGCCCCGGTTGCGCAGCGTCAGATAAAGCAGCGT
>CAZFYJ010000340.1:0-796 GCA_964523215.1 uncultured Sphingomonadaceae bacterium
CCCCTCACGCGTCCCGGCCTAGCAGCCACGCCCCTGCTGGCCTGTAGCCTGCGCCTGCCTGAGCCTGGCCCTCGATGTCGTGCTGCTGCTGCAGATCGTGGTGCGCACCAACGGCGAGCCGCTGCCCGGCAACCTGACCGTGTCCCCGCTAGCACCGGTGAGCCTCACGTTGCGTGCGGCGCGGAACAACAACATCACCGGCAGCACGATCGGCAGCACCTCGAGCCCACTGTCGATCGGACTGACCGCCGGAACCGGGGGGGCCGGCGGGCGCGCGACCTTGCTGAACAGTTCGGTCACCACGGCGGGCGGAAGCTTCCAGGCGACCGGGACGGGCACCGACATCACGGCTTATCCGGATGAACTGGGCGTGATTCACGTCACCGGCGTGTTGCTGTCCGGCGCGCAGTTGAACGCGGGTGGAGGGCGTGTCCAGTTGTCCGGCAATGCCGTGTCCGGCAACCCCTTCGCCGTCGAAGGGGTCGGCGTCTCGGGGAGCACGATCCTGGCAGGCGAGGTCGAGATCACCGGACAGGCGCAGGGCACCGCCGGTTCGGCGAGCGTCGTAGGCACATTGGTGCGCACCAGCCAGGTCAGTGCCACGCGCTCCATGAAGCTCACGGGAACGAGTCCGGTGGAGGGGGTCGCGTTGATCGAGAACTCGCGCCTCGATGTCAGCCCGGCCACCGTGGATCGAACTGCCTTGCTGGAGATCACCGGCAACAACACGGCGGGTGGCCGCAGTGTCGGTATCGCAGCGGCGATCGGCTTGCGCAACGGCGCGTCGCTGTCCATC
>CAZFYJ010000340.1:806-1536 GCA_964523215.1 uncultured Sphingomonadaceae bacterium
GGCCTGGGCTCGAGGGAGACACGGGGCATCGACTTCGCTGGCATCGTCGATTCGCAGGGCGGTGGAGATGTCCGGTTCGCCACGCCGCAGGGCAGCATCAACGTGGTCGGCACAAGAATTTCCACGGGTGGCGGCCTGAGCCTCCTCGGCCAGGGCGTCACGCTGGGCAACTCGACGGCACTCACCAGCACGGCAGCAGGCAATGCGATCACCGTCGGCGGGGCGGACGGCACCGGGGCGACGAAGACCTTCTTGAATGCCGCTGGTGCGGGTGCGCTGATCACCCCCAACGGCCGCTGGCTGATCTATGCGGCAACGCCGTCCGCCGTCACCGCAGGCGGTCTTGTCCCGTCGTTCCGGCAGTTCGACGCAATCCGCGGTGTGGCGAATCCGATCACGCCGCTCAGCGGGAACGGGCTGCTTTTCGCCGAGGCGCCGGTCGTCAGCGTGAGCGGCAGAGTCGCCGGCAAGATCTATGACGGCCTGACGAATGCGACCCTGGGCAGCAGCACCACGCTGACGGTGCGCGGTGTCAGTCCGGTTTCAGGCGAGTTCGACCCTGGGCAGGTGTCGTTCGACCCTTCGGCCGCCGCCAACTTCGCGACCCGGGACGCAGGCGTCGACAAGCCTGTGACGCTCACGCCGAACGCCCTGCGCTTCATCGGCAGTGACGGCATCCCGGTGCTCGGCTACCGAATCGCCAGCGACCTGCGTGGCGACATCGCCCCCG
>CAZFYJ010000341.1:0-1513 GCA_964523215.1 uncultured Sphingomonadaceae bacterium
CCGGCACGTGGAAGCCTTCGGTGTAGAGCTTGAAGTGATGGATCAGCGCTTCCATCGATTGCTTCATCTCGCCGCGCTTCGGCGGCACGATCTTGCGATCGAGCGAGGCAATCGGGCCTTCGGGCATGTCACGCAGACATTGCTTGATGATCCGTGCCGATTGATACACCTCTTCCACGCGCACCATGAACCGGTCATAGCAATCGCCCCTGGTGCCCACCGGAATATCAAATTCCATCCGGTCATACACATCATATGGCTGGCTCTTGCGCAGATCCCACGGGATGCCGCTGCCCCGTATCATCGGGCCTGAAAAGCCCCACGCGAGTGCGTCTTCCTTGCTGACGATGGCGATATCGACATTGCGCTGCTTGAAAATGCGGTTATCCACCACCAGGCTCATCGCATCGCCAAACAGCCGTGGCAGGCGCGTGTCGATCCAGTCGCCAATGTCCGTCAGCAGCTTGAGTGGCACATCCTGATGCACGCCGCCGGGGCGAAACCATGCCATGTGCATCCGCGCCCCGCTCGCCCGTTCGAAGAAATTGAGGCAATCCTCGCGCAGTTCGAAAATCCAGAGATTGGGCGTCATCGCGCCGACATCCATCACATGGCTGCCGATGTTGAGCATATGGTTGCAGATGCGCGTCAGCTCGGCAAACAGCACGCGCAGATATTGGGCGCGCAGCGGCACTTCCAGATTGAGCAGCTTCTCGATCGCGAGCACATAGCTATGCTCCATCCCCAGCGGCGAGCAGTAATCCAGCCGGTCGAAATAGGGCAAGGCCTGCAAGTAGGTCTTGTGCTCGATCAGCTTTTCCGTGCCGCGGTGGAGCAGGCCAACATGCGGATCAACCCGTTCGATAATTTCGCCATCCAGCTCCATCACCATGCGCAGCACGCCGTGAGCTGCCGGATGCTGCGGGCCGAAATTGATGGTGTAATTGGTGATTTCGCGATCACCAACCGTCTGCGCATCATCGGGCGTCAGCTCTCGATAACCTGTCGGGATTTCGACTTCAAAGCTCTCTGGCATGGCTCAACTCTTCGCCTTTGGCGTGCGCGATGCGCGCGGCTTTGCCGCCGTTGCTGATTTTGCGGATTTTGCGGATTTTGCCGCAGGCTCCGCGGGTCGCCCCGCTGGCGCGGCCTTTGCACCCGCTGTGCGCGCTTTGGCAGCGGGAGCCTTAGCGGGCTTTCCAGCCGCTGGTCGCGGCGCAGGCGGGGGCGCCGGAGGTGGCGACGGGGCCGATGGCGCCGCCGATGCCTTTTCGTCGCCCGGCAGAATATAATCTGCCCCTTCCCACGGACTCATGAAATCAAACTGGCGGAAATCCTGCGCCAGCCGCACCGGCTCATACACCACCCGCTTCTGCTCTTCGGAATAGCGCAGCTCGACATAGCCGGTGAGCGGGAAATCCTTGCGGAACGGATGCCCCTTGAAGCCATAATCGGTGAGGATGCGGCGAAGATCGGCATTGCCTGCAAACACTACGCCATACATGTCAAAGAC
>CAZFYJ010000342.1:0-1511 GCA_964523215.1 uncultured Sphingomonadaceae bacterium
GACCTAAGCACTAAACCATATGAAAATCTAACCGTACCGATTGAAAGAGCGACATGGCTCGCACTGGCTTTCCAACCATGGTTGCGCCGCAGCGCGTCCGGCCAGCGCCTGGGGGCAGCGCCCGGGGTCAGCACATGCGGGAACGTTCCGGGGTTGCTGCCCCTTGGCAATCGGCTATGGAGGGCATGCACCCACGAAGCCAAGGCCGCCGATGAAGATTCTCTCCCTGTTGCGTCACGCCAAATCGAGCTGGGACGACAGCGTCGCGCGCGATTTTGACCGCCCGATCAACGCGCGGGGCGAACGGGCCGCATCCGCCATGGGCCGCCATGCCGCGAGCATTGGCTTTGCGCCGGATTGGATCGTGGCATCCCCTGCGGTGCGCGTGGTGGAAACACTCGATCATTTCCTGCCGGCCGCCAGCCTGGGCGAGCTTGAGCCGGTGTGGGACCGGCGGATTTACCTCGCCTCGTCAAACACGCTGATCGATGTGCTGCGCGAACTGCCCGATGCCGTGGCCCACGTGCTGATGAGCGGGCACAATCCGGGCATGGAGGATCTGGTGTTCGACCTGACTGTTGCGGACGAGGAGAATGATGCGCTGCGCCATGTGGAGGAAAAATTCCCCACGGCCGCGCTCGCCACCATCACCTTGCCGATCGCGCATTGGGCCGATCTGGGCGCGCGCAACGGCACGCTGAGCCACTTCATGCGCCCGCGCGATCTGGATCCCGCGCTCGGGCCCGACGCATAGAGCAAGGGCAGCGGCGGCACTCGTCACGCGCTGCCCGCGGCATGCATCACTCCACCGTCACACTCTTGGCCAGATTGCGCGGCTGATCCACATCGGTGCCCTTGGCAACGGCGACATGATAAGCAAGCAGCTGCACCGGCACGGCGTAAACAAGCGGCGCGATCAGCGGATGGACCTTTGGCATTTCGATGGTCGCAAGGCAGCCCTCGCCCGCCTCTTCGATCCCGGCCGCATCTGAAATGAGCACCACCTTGCCGCCGCGGGCGCGCACTTCCTGCATGTTGCTCACCGTCTTTTCGAACAGCGGGCCGGACGGCGCGAGCACGATCACGGGCACGGCCTCGTCAATCAGTGCGATCGGCCCATGCTTCATTTCGCCTGATGCATAGCCTTCTGCGTGGATGTAGCTGATCTCCTTCAGCTTGAGCGCACCTTCCAGCGCCAGCGGATAATCCGGGCCGCGGCCGAGATACAGCACATCGCGGGCCGGCGCGATCAGATGCGCCATGGCCGCAATATCGGCATCATGCGACAGCGCGGCATTGAGCGCCGCAGGCGCCTCGATCAGGTGGCGGACGATCTCGCGCTCCTGCTCTGGCGCAAGCTTGCCCTTCACCCGCGCCAGATGCGCTGCAAGTGCCGCGAGCACCGCCAGCTGGCAGGTGAAGGCCTTGGTCGAGGCAACGCCGATCTCCGGCCCGGCATGGGTGGGGAGGAGTAGGTCCGCCTCACGCGCCATGCTCGATGTCGGCACATT
>CAZFYJ010000343.1:0-1501 GCA_964523215.1 uncultured Sphingomonadaceae bacterium
CACCATGCGCGAAGCCAACGACCGCGGCTTCGAATGCCTGCTGCTGTCCGACTGCTGCGGCGCCACCGACCACGGCAACCACCTGGCGGCGCTGAAGATGGTGACCATGCAGCACGGCGTGTTCGGCGCGGTGGCCGACTCCGCGCGGCTCCTCGCAGCCCTCGAGGCCCTGCCGTGATCGAAGCCAGCCTGCCCCCCTTGGCTCAACCCGTCGGTGCGCCCGAGGTGGAGTTCATTGGAGCCACCAAGCGTTTCGGACCGCTGACGGCGCTCGACAACGTGTCGATCAAGGTGTTGCCGGGGTCGGTGCATGCGCTGCTGGGAGAGAACGGTGCCGGCAAGAGCACGCTGGTGAAGTGCCTGGTCGGCTTCTATGCGGCGGATGCCGGGCAAATCACGTTCGACAAGCGTGAAGTGGCGATTCGCAATCCGCACGACTCCGGCAAACTGGGGATCGGCATGGTCTACCAGCATTTCACGCTGGTGCCGTCGATGACGGTAGCCGAGAACCTTGTGCTCTCACGTGGTGATCTGCCATTCAGGATTGACTGGATCGCGGAGCGTGCGCAACTGGCGCATTTCATGGCCAGCATGCCGATCCGCGTGCCTCTGGACAAGCCGGTCAGTACGCTTGCGGCAGGGGAGAAGCAGCGCCTTGAAATCCTCAAGCAGCTTTATCTGAAGCGTCGCCTGATCATCCTTGATGAGCCGACTTCGGTGCTCACCATCGAAGAGGCCGACGAAGCGCTTGGGCTGATCCGCGACATGGCGCACCGCGGCGAGATTACCGTCATCATCATTACCCACAAGTTTCGCGAGGTGATGGCCTTTGCCGACCGGGTGAGCGTGCTGCGGCGCGGGGTGCTCGTGGGCGAACGGGAGGTCAGGGACAGCACACCCGATGACCTGGCTGAACTGATGATCGGCACGCGGGAGATCAGGGGTGCCGCAGAGAAGGTGGATCGAGAGATGGGCGCCGACGTGCTTGAAGTGCAGAACCTCTCGGCAGAGGATGACAGCGGTGTACCGGCCGTGCGCACTGCGTCGTTCAAGGTCCGGGGGGGCGAGATTGTCGGCATCGCGGGCGTGTCCGGCAACGGCCAGCGCGAGTTGATCGAATGCCTGCTTGGCCAGCGCATTCCCTCCAGCGGCAAGGTACGCGTCAAGGGTTCGGACTACGGTGCGACGCGGCGTGAGATGCAGGCACATCGGATCTTCAGCCTGCCGGAGATGCCGCTACGCAATGCCTGCGTCCCCGGCATGAGCGTGGCAGACAACATGGCGCTGCGGAACTTTGATTGCCCCCCGCTGGCGCGCGGGCCGTTCCTCAAACGCGGGGCATTGCGCGAGCAGGCGCGCCGGCTGATCGAAAGCTTCAAGGTCAAGACGCCCTCGCCGGAATCACCGATTCAGGATCTTTCGGGAGGTAACGTGCAGCGCGCGGTCCTGGCACGCGAGTTGTCGGCCGAAGTTGATGTGCTGATTGCCGCCAACCCTGTCT
>CAZFYJ010000344.1:0-1500 GCA_964523215.1 uncultured Sphingomonadaceae bacterium
CGAAATTGCGGTTGGAGGTGGAGGCACAGCGCTCGCCCGGCGGCACCTTGTCCGGATTCATGCCGAGGCAGGCCGAGCAGCCGGGCTCCCGCCATTCGAGGCCGGCATCGATGAAAATGCGATCAAGCCCTTCGGCCTCGGCCTGGCGCTTCACCAGGCCGGAGCCGGGCACGACGATGCCCCAGCGAACGTTGGCGGCCTTTTTGCGCCCTTTCAATATGGCGGCTGCGGCGCGCAGATCCTCGATCCGGCTGTTGGTGCAGCTGCCGATGAAGATATTCTGCACCTCGATCTCGCGCATCGGCGTGCCGGGGGTCAGGCCCATATAGGCAAGGCTCTTTTGCGCTGCCTCCTGCTTCGACGGATCGGCAAAGCTTGCCGGATCGGGCACCACGCCGGTGATCGGCAGCACATCTTCCGGGCTGGTGCCCCAGGTGACACTGGGCGCGATATCAGCCGCGTCGATCAGCACCTGCCGGTCGTAACGGGCGCCCGGATCGGTTGCCAGCGTGCGCCACCAGGCCAGGGCTGCCTCCCATTCGGCACCCTTCGGTGCCATGGGGCGGCCCTTCAGCCAGGAAAAGGTGGTTTCATCAGGCGCGATCAGCCCGGCGCGTGCGCCATGTTCGATTGCCATATTGCTGATCGTCAGCCGCCCCTCGATCGAAAGATCGCGGATCACCTGCCCGCTATATTCGATCACATGGCCCGTGCCGCCCGCCGCACCCAGCACGCCGGTGATGTGCAGCACCACATCCTTGGCGGTGACGCCGGGGCCGAGCGCCCCTTCGATGCGGACCTCCATCGATTTTGATTGCGCCAGCTGCAGCGTCTGTGTCGCCAGCACGTGCTCCACCTCGCTGGTGCCAATGCCGAAGGCGAGCGCGCCGATGCCGCCGTGGCATGCGGTGTGACTGTCGCCGCAGACGATGGTCGTGCCAGGCAGGGAAAAGCCCTGCTCCGGCCCGACGACATGGACAATGCCCTGCTCCGGATCGGCATCGCCGATATAGCGGATGCCAAAGGCCGGGGCATTGGCCTCCAGCGCGGCGAGCTGCGCGGCGCTTTCCGGATCGGCAATGGGAATGCGCCGTCCACGGGCATCGCGCCGGGCCGTGGTCGGCAGATTATGATCGGGCACGGCCAGCGTCAGATCGGGGCGGCGCACGGTGCGCCCCGCCATGCGCAGCCCCTCAAATGCCTGCGGGCTGGTCACTTCGTGCACCAGATGCCGATCGATGAAGATCAGGCAGGTGCCATCATCGCGCGCGGCGACGACATGCGCATCCCATATCTTCTGGTAAAGCGTGCGGGGCCGGGGCGTGCTGTCCGTCATCGCAGCAGCCATAGCGCGATGGGCCATGATGACAAGCACCAGCTTTGCGCTTATGGAGGCGCGCATGCCCCCGTCGCCTGCCCTTGCCAGCCCATCGCCGCCCCCTGCGGTGGCTGCGCGGCGCCAGTCGCTGATCGGCCTCGGCCTGGCTGCGCTCATTTTCG